>JAZOSI010000070.1:0-6174 GCA_045657065.1 Congzhengia sp.
CATTTCTTAATGGTACCATAAAGAATACACCAAGCAAACCGCCGATCAAAGCAATAAGTGTGATTTCTAAAATACCGGGCTTGTCCGCTTTACCTTCTGCTGCCCATAAAAACAAGGCAGGAAGTGTAAAGATAGCACCTGCCGCTAAAGATTCACCGGCAGAGCCTATTGTCTGTACAACGTTACTTTCAAGGATTGAATTTTTTCTCAAAAGTACACGGATAACGCCCATAGATATAACTGCTGCAGGGATCGAAGCAGACACTGTCATACCAACGCGAAGTCCTAAATATGCATTCGCCGCACCAAAGACAACCGCTAAAATAATACCCATAACAACTGATGTTATTGTTATTTCAGGAGTAATCTTTTCGGCAGGAATGTAAGGTTTAAACTGTTCTTGATTGTTCATTTTGTTCTCCATTCTGTCATTTGTAATAATTTATTTTAAATCTTTAATAAAGCTTAACAAAAATTCAAAAAATGTTTTCGTTCCGCTGATTGAAAGTTTTTCTCCTACTGTGTGAATATCCTGCATATCAGGTCCTATTGAAATGCAATCAAAATCCTTTATTTTTGATGCGAATACACCACATTCGAGTCCTGCATGCACAGCAAAGATACCGGGTTTATCGGAAAACATTTTTTGATAACATTCTAAATATTTTTCCCTGATTTCAGAATTTTCTTTATATTCCCAGGGCGGATAATGTCCTGATGTTTCGAATGTGCATTCATTATAGGATGCAATCTGACATATTCTGTCCTCTAAATAGTCGAGCGCTGTCTGTTTACTGCTTCTCAAGGTATGCAGCATAACAATTTCTTTGTCATCCGTTTTTAAAACACCAAGATTTAAGGAAGTCTGTACCAGGTTATCAATTTTTGTACTCATTTCAACAACGCCGTTTGGAACGCTGCTCAAAAGATATATGATTTTATCTTTGGCATCATCTTTTAAAACACAATAATTATCTTCACCGTCAACCTGAACTGATATTTCAAAATTTTCTTCTCTGTCGGCGATTTCAGACTTTACAATTTCGTAGTAATTCTCTATTCCGGATACGATTTTTTCGCTTTCGGATGCAACTAATGAAATTTCACATAAAGACGGAATTACATTTCCCTTGTCACCGCCATTTATTTCTAAGATATCAAAATCAGACATTTTCTTTGTATAGCTTAAAAATCTGCCTGCTAAAATATTCGCATTTACTCTGCTGCAGTTGATAGCACCACCTGAATGGCCGCCTTTTAAACCCTTGAATGTAACTGCGATTTTTTTACCGCAAGCAATCTTTCTTTCCGCAGGAATTTTAATTAAAACATCACTTCCGCCTGCACAGGAAACTATCGCTTCTTTGTTACAGCCAACATCAAGATTTATCATCCGGTTTCCGCTTAAAAGACTTGCATCAAGCTTTAATGCGCCAAGCATACCGATTTCTTCGTCAGATGTAAAAACTGCCTCAATCGGTGGATGAGATATTTCATCACTTTCTAAAATTGCAAGCACCATAGCAACTGCAATTCCGTTATCAGCACCGAGCGTTGTGCCTTTTGCTTTTACGAAATCACCATCTACAAAAATTTCAAGACCGTCAGTTTCAAAATCAATATCACTGTCGGGAGTTTTCTGGCACACCATATCAATGTGTCCCTGCAAAATCAAGGTTTTTGATTTTTCGTAACCCTTGCTTCCATCTTTATATATTACTACATTATTAGCATCATCTCTTATATGTTTGAGATTATGTTCTATGGCAAAATTAACGCAATAATCAGCTATTTGGTCTGTATTTCCTGAACCGTGCGGAATGTTGCATATTTCTTCAAAATAGTAAAATACCCGTTCAGGCATAATTCCGTTTAATTTATTCAAAAGGTTTCCTCCTTTGCAATCTTTTTTACATATTATCTGCAGTCTCTTGTTTTTTATCACAAAATATAAAGTGCTAAAATATTATACACTATTTCAATTATTTTAGCAACCCGATATAAGCAATTTTTTAAAGTTATCGTATATTTTTCCTTTTTTGTGTTTTTCGTAGGCTATATCAACAGACGCCAAAAGGTCCATTGTTTCAAGCGGCGTGTTTTTGTAGTATATCGTCATTTCTCCAATTTTTTCATTCTTTTTTATCGGCGCTGTGACCTCTTTAGGAATTTTACATTTTACAGAGATGTTTTTGAATTTTTCTTCTCGGTTTTCAGAAATATAGAAATTACGATCGGCACACAGTTCTACCGACACCGAAGTTCCGTCTCTAACAGAAATAGTGTTTACTGTCATCCCTTCTGCTACAACGGGAAAATAATCAGTAGTCGCAAAAGCATAGTCGAGCATATTTCTGTGATCATTCCAGTCGTCAGGTGCGTTAAGTGTTACGGCAATCACTTCTACTCCGTTACGGTTTGCAGCAGTTACAAGGCATCTGCCTGATTTTTTGGTAAAGCCTGTTTTTACACCAATGCAACCTTCGTATTGGCGAAGCATTTTATTGTGATTTGATACGGTTTGTGTACCATTTAGAATTTGCTTGGATTTTGTAGATACTATCGCTCGAAAGGTTTCATTTTTCATTGCTTCCCGTGTTATCATCGCCAAATCATGAGCAGTAGTAAAATGCCCCTCTTCATCAAGTCCGTTTGGGTTTCTAAAAGACGAGTTTTTAACACCTATTTCCTGTGCTTTTTTATTCATAAGTGTAGCAAATTCAGAAACAGACCCTGAAACACCTTCTGCGATTGCGATTGCAGCGTCGTTTCCCGATTGCAACATAAGACCGTACAGCAAATCCTCCATTGTAGCTTTCTGACCAGTTTTTAAGTAGAGGCTCGTGCCCTCTGTTCCAGCCGCATTTCCCGATACCGTCACCACATCGTCAGGTTTTGAATTTTCAAGGGCAACTAAAGCCGTCATTATCTTTGTGGTGCTTGCCATTGTATGCTGTTTATTCATATTTTTTTCGTATATTATTCTTCCTGTTAATGTATCTATCACACAAGCGCATTCGGCACTGACTCCGATTGCCGCTACTTTCTGTGGCATCATAATAAAAATCGTACATAAAAATATTATTGTAAATTTGCTCATAAATGGCTCTACCTCCATATTTTTAATAAATTATATGTGATTCAAAAGTTAATTATTTGTTACATTTTAAAAAAAGCTTGGAAATTTAAACAATATATGGTATAATAAAACTACAAAAGGAAATACGCATAGTATTTTCCCATATAGAAAAGGAGTGACGTTTATGAAAATCACAATCACAGGTAAGCAGATAGAATTAACAGACGGCCTTAAAGCGAGAATCGAAGAAGCATACAAAAAGCTTGATAAGTATTTCTCCAAGGAAACAGAAGCAATAGTCACTTTGAGTGTTCAGCGCGACGAGCAGATTATCGAAGCTACTATTCGTTCAGGAAATCTGATACTCCGTGTAGAAGAAGCTACTCCCGATATGTATGTATCTATTGACACATCTGTTGATGTTTTAGAGCGCCAGCTCCGTAAAAACAAAACAAGAATGGAAAAAAGAATGAAGAGGGAATTTACAGAAACTGTTATCTTTGACAAAATTCCGGCGTTACCCGTTGACGACGAGGATTCAAAAATCGTCAGAACAAAGGTTGTTGAAACAAAGCCTATGTCTCCCGAAGAAGCTGTGCTCCAGCTTGACCTCATCGGACACGAATTCTTTATTTTCACAAACGATAAGACCGGCGACAAAAACCTCGTTTACCGCAGAAAGAAAGGCGGCTACGGCTTAATCGAAATCGACTAATTAAAACGCCTGCCGTCGGGTTACCGACGGTACATTTTTGTAAATCATAGGAGTATATATGGAAACTCGTTCAAAAAAAATTATAAGCAACAATAAAAAAGCATATCACGACTATTTTATTGACGAAAAATTTGAGGCAGGCATTGAGCTTTTTGGTACTGAAGTTAAGTCAATAAGAGCAGGTCAGGTTAATTTAAAAGATAGCTATGTTTCTGTAAAAACAGGCGAAGCTATTCTTCTTGGTATGCACATTAGTCCTTACGAAAAAGGAAACATCTTCAATAAAGATCCCATTCGTCCGAGGCGATTACTTCTTCACAAAAAAGAAATAATGAAGTTAATCGGAAAAACCCAGGAAATCGGCGTATCTTTGATTCCTTTGTCGGTGTATTTTCTTGGAAGTAAGGTAAAGATCGAATTAGGACTTGCGCGAGGCAAGAAAGCTTATGATAAGCGTCAGGCAATTGCCGAAAAAGATGCAAAAAGAAATATAGACCGTGCATTAAAAGACAGGATGAGATAAATGAAAGTAAGATTTAACGAAAACGAAGAAATCGTAAAAACCATAAAAGAGGGTTTGGAACGAACAGGTGGCTACTGCCCTTGTAAGTTGCAAAGAACAGAAGAAAATATCTGTATGTGCGAAGAATTTAAAGCACAGATTAAAGACCCTGAATTTGAAGGGTATTGTCATTGCTTACTATACTACAAAGAAAAATAATCAAAGAAAAAAAGCCACGCAAGGAGTCAATCTCTGACGTGGCTTTTTATTATGAAAAATTTGTTTGTTACTTTTTCGTATGGCAGGAGTCTTTCATTGCGCAGTTTCCGCAACCACAAGAGCATCCGCCTCTTCTTTTCTTTTTTACTTCAGCGGCGACTATTGCAACAAATACCGCAATAACCACCAAAAGTACTATTTTCGTTGCAGGATTCATAATATCCTCCCATTATATTGCCATTTTGCTTTTCATTGTAAGATGATTGTCCGGGTATTTATTTTTTCTTACAAGCAAGTATATAAGAAGAACCAAAACTACCAACGCTGCGATTGTTCCTACAGACAACACGCCACCCATAATATATGTGCCTAACTGGTATACAATCAAAGAAATTGCGTAGGCAAACACACACATATATGAAATTGCACCGATTGTCCATTTTGCATTGTTCATTTCTCTTCTGATAGCACCCATTGCCGCAAAACAAGGAGCACATAACAAGTTGAATATCATAAATGAAAATGCTGATAATTTACTTCCGTCAAAGAATTCTCTGCCGATAATCAGAGCATTAGCACTGACTCCTTCTTCAACTTCAGCCATTAAATCTGCTCCTTCAGGAAGCATTTCAGAAAGTGTCCCGAATACGCCAACAACCTCTTCTTTAGCAACAAGTCCTAAAACTGTTGCAACAGCAGCCTGCCAGTTGCCAAATCCTAAAGGAATAAAGATATACGCAATACCTTTACCGATTACCTCTAAAACAGATGCTCCACCATTTGTCTCCGTAATAAAGTGGAAACCACCGTCAAATGAAAGACTATTCAACACCCAGATAATAATACTTGCTGCCAGAATAACAGTACCTGCGCGCTTGATAAACGACCATCCTCTTTCTCCTGTTACACGAAGAACATTTCCTGCCACCGGTGCGTGATATGATGGAAGTTCCATTACAAAAGGTGACGGGTCACCTGAAAAGGCTTTTGTTTTCTTTAAAATTACACCTGACACAACAACCGCACCAATACCTATAAAATACGCCGCAGTTGCAACCCATGCACTGTTCCCGAAAAGTGCGCCTGAAATAAGTCCTACAATAGGCATTTTAGCACCGCAAGGGATAAAGCAGGTTGTCATAATTGTCATTTTGCGGTCGCGATCCTGATCGATAGTTCTTGATGCCATAACACCCGGAACACCGCAGCCCGATGCCACAAGTAAAGGAATAAATGATTTTCCTGAAAGGCCAAACTTTCTGAAAAGTTTATCCATAATAAACGCTATTCTTGACATGTAACCGCAATCTTCTAAAAGCGCTAACAACAAGAAAAGAATGAGCATCTGAGGTACAAAGCCTAAAACCGCACCGACGCCGCCTACGATACCATCAGCAATAAGGCTTACAAGCCACGGTGCACAACCTACAGATTCAAGTCCTGTAGTCACTGCGGGCACAATCCACTCACCAAACAGAGTATCATTCATAAATCCAACTGTCCAGTCGCCAATTGTACCAATTGAGATTGTGTAAACAAGCCACATAGCAACAACAAAAATAGGCAACGCCAGAATTCTGTTTGTTACTATTCTGTCGATTTTGTTAGATGTGGAAAGTTTTCCTACACTTCTCTTTTTATAACATGTAGAAAGAACCT
>JAZOSI010000071.1:0-10610 GCA_045657065.1 Congzhengia sp.
AAGAAAACAGTCCGGTGGACTGTTTTTAGCGAATGTGTTGCGCAGACGGGTACTGTGAGCAAAGCTCACGGTCGTCAAGCAGGGTGAATGCGCAGCATACACATCTCCGATGGATCACCATCAAAGAAAGGATACCATCAGGTATCCTTTTTTTGATTCTATTGGTTCGGAGATTCGAACTCTGAGAGAGCACAGAGCGTAAAGAAAACAGTCCGGTGGACTGTTTTTAGCGAATGTGTTGCGCAGACGGGTACTGTGAGCAAAGCTCACGGTCGTCAAGCAGGGTGAATGCGCAGCATACACATCTCCGATGGATCACCGCGTCGGAACAAGTTTTGCTTGTTCCGATTTTTTACAAAAATCAGTCACCTGCTTCACTGTTCCTCCTTTTTCGTAAAAAGTTACACTCGGCGCACCTGCTCATTTGTAAACGCACTCGCGACGGTTTGCTGTCGCTAAAAACTTTTTACGAGAACATTTTGGCATGACTTGAAAGGATACCATCAGGTATCCTTTTTTGTGCCTGAAATTTATTTAAAATTGTTTTACAAATTTACAATTTCACCCTGCAAAGTGTTGAAATACGGCATTTTTTGTGGTAAGATGTTCGTAAAATAAACTGTTTGGGGAATGTTTTATGCAAGAAGTATTTCCGAATTACTATGAAAAGTTTAAATGTATTGCCGATAAGTGCCAACACAGTTGTTGCATTGGCTGGGAAATTGATATAGACGAAGACACGATGGAGTTATATAATTCATTGGACGGCGAATTTGCTAAAAAGATAAGAGCAAATATTGCAGGCGATGTTCCGCATTTTGTTTTAAAAGATGATGAGCGTTGTCCATTCCTTAACGAAAGCGGACTTTGTGATATAATATATGAGCTTGGTGACGGTGCTATTTGCGACATATGTTACCAACATCCCAGATTCAGTAATTTTTATGAAGACTTCACAGAGACAGGGTTGGGGCTTTGCTGCGAAGAGGCAGCAAGAATTATACTTGCTGAAAACGAACGCTTTTTTGTTCCTGTACCCGAGTCGGCAAAAAAAGATGTGTTTTTTGCCGAGCGCCAGGAAGTATTTGATATTCTACAGAATAGAAACCTGACTATTTTAGAAAGATTTGAAAAACTTTCAGAAAAATATGGTTATGAATTTAATTTTTCAAACGAAGAGCTATATGATTTGTATATGTCTTTGGAAAGACTCGATAAAAACTGGGAAGCTGAACTCAAAAAACTGAAATCAGCATACGGTACAGAAATATTTACAAGAGAAGATTTACAAATCTTCTTTGAACAGTTTGCCTGCTATTTTATATTCAGACACTTCAATAGTGGTGTGGGTTTTACCCTTTTAAGCTGCTGGGTTATAGGCTCAATTTGTTCATCCTGCGAAACCCTCGAAGAAATGCTTGATGTTGCAAGAATGTACTCTTCTGAAATAGAATATTCTGAAGAAAACACGGAGAAAGTAAGGATGTTTTTAAAGTGATATGAATTGTAAAAATCATTTTCAGGAGATACATATAACCGTCTTGCATATTTAAGAAAACTTACAAAGTAGGTAAAATAATGAATATAAGAATTTTACAGATGATAGAGGGCGCCAAAGAATCACGGGGCTTAACAGTTGTCATAGATGTTTTCAGAGCGTTTTCTATGGAAGCGTATATGATGGCACAGGGAGCAGAAAAAATTATTCCCGTAGGAGATGTAAACCTTGCCTATAAATTAAAAGAAGAAAATCCCGATATGATTTTAGCAGGAGAACGTCACGGAAAAATCCTTCCTGGCTTTGATGTGGGAAATTCCCCCTGGGAGCTTTCTAAAATGGACATAAAAGGAAAAACCGTAGTCCATACCACATCGGCAGGAACGCAGGGCATTGCCAATGCTGTGGGCGCCGATGAGATTATCGGAGGTAGTTTGGTTACTGCACATGCTGTTGCCGAATATATCAAAAAAAGCGGTGCAGAGGAAGTTTCACTTGTTTGTATGGGCTTAGAAGCTGTTTCTGAAACAGAAGAGGACACTCTTTGTGCAGAGTATATCAAGAGTCTGCTTCTGGGCACAGAAATTGATATGAAAAAGGAAATAGAAAATCTCAAGGTAACATCAGGAGCAAAATTCTTTGACAAATCCCAAAACGATGTTTTCCCTGAACCTGATTTTGATATGTGTACGGAAGTTGATAAATTCAATTTTGTATTAAGACTCAAAAAAAGCGATGACGGTATAGACTATATGGAAAAATATGCCTTTAAATAAGAAGTATTGGGTAAAGATATTATAAAAGATGGTATAGAAATAGGAATATTAAACAGTTATATGGCAAAATTTCTGACACTAAGGAAAAGGTAAAAAAATGAAAACTACATTACTTTTAATAAGACACGGCGAATCAGAAGCTAACAGAGAAGCATACTTCGCAGGTCAGATGGACCCCGAGCTTATGGAAAAGGGTATAGAGCAAGCGATGATGAGCGCAGAATTCGTAAAAGAAAATTACACGGTTTCTGCCATATATTCAAGTGATTTACAGCGTGCATACCGCACGGCAGAGTGTTTTGCTGATGTGTTGGGTCTTGATATTATAAAAGAAGAAGGACTTCGTGAAATCAACGGCGGAGATTTTCAAGGGAAGAAATACTCAGAACTCCAGAAACTCTACCCTGAAGAATACGGCAACCTTTGGTTTAACGATACAGGAAATGTTCGGTGTCCCAACGGCGAATCAATGAAAGAATTGGGTGAAAGAGCTATTTCCTCTTTAGAAAGAATAGCAAAGGAAAACAAGGGGAAGACAGTTTTAGTTTCTACCCATGCTGCAGTTATACGTGTGGCTCAGTGTATCGTGGAAAGAGGGAGTGTAGAAGAACTTGTAAAAACCCCCTGGGTTTCAAACGCATCTGTTACCGAAATCACATACGATGACGGCAAATGGGAACTGATTCGTGCAAGTATAGATGAACAATTAAATGAGTTAAAAACTACATTTTCAAAATTTGTTTAAAAAAGCAGGGGTATTATAAAATTGATTTTGTGTAGTATAAAACAGGAAACACGATAAACCTTTATTTCTTGACAATTTTCGTATACTATGCTACTATTTTGTCAAAGTACGAGATTTATGTATATAGGAGAAATTCATGAAAAAGAATCAGTTTTTACAGATGATTAAATTCACATTGTTTTCAATATCAGCAGGTATCATTCAGGTTGCGTCGTTCACAATTTTTAACGAGTTGTGTCGTTGGCGCTACTGGCCTGCATACCTTACATCTTTAATACTTTCTATCGTGTGGAACTTCACTTTCAACAGACGCTACACATTCAAATCTGCGGCAAACATCCCTGTTGCTATGGCAAAGCTTTTTGGATTTTATGCAGTGTTTACGCCTGTTTCCACGTATCTCGGACACCTGGCAGAAGTCGCAGGAATAAATGAATACATAATACTTATTGTGACTATGCTTTCAAATTTCGTTTTGGAATTTTTGTTCTGTAAGCTTGTTGTCTACAGAAATCAGGAAAACACAAGAGTAGAAAAAAGAACTGAACTTTAAAGTTCAGTTCTTTTTTGTTAAATTAAGTTGAATTCAGAATTATAATGTGATAAAATGTAAAGTTGGAAATAATATAAAATCAATGAGGTATTTTCAGCCTCTGTTGTTACATAATAATGGAGAAAGGAGTTATCATGGGAAATAAAGATAAAAATTTTGAAAAAATGACAACCTGGCCTGTATCAAAGCTTGTGATAACTCTGGGCATACCGACAACAATCAGTATGCTCGTGACCAATATTTACAATATGGCGGACACTTTCTTTGTAAGTGAACTAGGAAACAGTGCTTCTGGTGCGGTAGGCGTAGTGTTTGGCCTTATGGCGATAATTCAGGCGTTTGGTTTTATGTTTGGACACGGTGCAGGAAGTATCATCGCAAGGAAACTTGGCGAACGTGACGAACACTCAGCAGGCGTTTTTGCGACACTTAGTATTGCGGCGTGCCTTATAACAGGTACACTTATTGGTGCATTCGGACTTTTGTTTTTAAAGCCACTTATGAGAGTTTTAGGAAGTACCGAAACCATTCTCCCCTATGCCATCGGCTATGGAAAACATATTCTGACCGTAGCACCGATTACTATGGCAAGTTTTGCTTTAAATAATATTTTAAGATACGAGGGAAAGGCATTTTTTGCCATGATAGGCCTGACCATAGGTGGAGTTTTAAATATGGTGCTTGACCCGATTCTGATATTTGGATTTGGTATGGGAGTTGACGGTGCAGGTATTTCTACTGCTATTTCACAGGTTGTAGGATTTTTTATATTGCTGTCGATGTTTATAAGAGGAAAGACGCAGAGTAAACTCTCGATATCACTCCTGAAAGAAAACCCAAAAGGTATATTCTTAATTATGGCGACAGGCTTTCCCAGTCTGGCGCGTCAGGGACTTAACAGTATTTCCACTATGATTCTAAATAACCTTGCAGGTGGATTTGGCGATGCTGCAGTTGCCGCTATGTCCATTGTAAACAGAATTACATTCTTTATATTTGCGGTGGGACTTGGCATCGGCCAGGGTTTTCAGCCCGTAGCGTCCTTTAACTACGGAGCAAAATTATACTCAAGAGTAAAAAAGGCATTTTATTTCACGTTCGGCGCAGGAGAAGTGCTGCTTGGTGCATTTGCGCTGATAGGAATTTTGCTTTCAGGAAACCTCATAGGCATTTTCCGTGACGATGCAACAGTTATACAAATCGGAACGTTGGCGTTAAGATTTCAACTTGCAGCACTTTTCTTTCAACCGCTTTCTATATGCTCAAATATGCTGTTCCAAAGCATTGGCGAAAATAAAAAAGCCACATTTTTATCAATGCTCCGAAGCGGAATACTCTTTATTCCTACGATACTGCTACTGACGAAACTCTTCGGACTTTTCGGCATACAGATTTCACAGGCAATAGCTGATGTTTTAGCATTTATGGTGACTTTGCCTTTGGTGGTGTCGTTTTTGCGAGCACTGCCCAAGGACGCACCTGAAATAAAAAAGGAGACTGACACAATGAACGAAATTTACGAAGCAATTCTAACAAGAAGAAGCGTAAAAAAATACAAAGACACACCCGTACCGCGTGAACTGGTAGAAAAAGTAGCGGTTGCGGGAACATATGCCCCCAGCGGTCTTAATAAACAACCCTGCGTAATTTTGGCAGTTACGAACAAAGAAAAGCGTGACTATCTATCGGCGTTGAATGCTAAGGTAAGAGGTGCAGAGGGTACAGACCCATTTTACGGAGCGCCTGTTGTACTGGTGGTACTTCACAACAAAGAAACAAGTTGGCTTGGTGTTTATGACGGAAGTTTGGTTATGGAGAATATGATGCTTGCGGCACACTCTTTAGGTCTTGGCAGCTGCTGGATTCACAGAGCAAAAGAAGTTTTTGAAACAGAAGAAGGAAAGAATTTCTTAAAAGAACTGGGTATCGTAGGTGACTACGAAGGTGTAGGAAATTGTATCATTGGATATGCTGACGGCGAATATCCGAAGCTAAAACCCAGAAAAGAAGATTATATTTACTATGTAGACTAATTTATGAAAGAGGAGACAAAAGATGGAAGTTTTTAATCTTACACTTACACAGATGCTCGTGATGTTTGTACTTATGCTTACGGGCTATATATTGAGAAAGGGAAAGTTTTTACCCGAAAATGCATCGTCAAGCATATCAAAACTCCTGGCGTTTGTGTTATCTCCCGCATTGACTTTGGGAAATCAGATAAAAATGTGTACACCCGAAACATTTGTAAACAATTCGGGACTGATGATTTATGGTCTTGTGCTGGTCATTGCGGCTCTGGGGTTGTCATATTCTGTTTCTGCGCTTATTGTAAAAAATCCTCAGAAAGACCCGATGATAGACTATAAAAGAAACATATACAGATACGCTCTGACATTTGGTAACTGGAGTTATATGGGAAACTATATAATGCTTGGTATCGGCGGAGACGAATTGCTTTTCCGTTATACGATGTTTACATTCTTTTTGAACCTCATCACTTATAGCTGGGGCGTTTACGTTCTTGTGCCCAAATCTCATAGTTCAGGAAGTATGCTAAAAAATCTGAAACGGGGACTTCTTACGCCACCGTTTGTTGCTATTATTCTAGGTATGGTTCTGGGAATTTCGGGTGTGGGTAGAATAGTTCCTACGTTTGTTACCAGTGCTTTGGACAGTGCCGGAAACTGTATGGGACCTATGGCAATGGTTTTGGCAGGACTTGTTGTAGGGGAATACGATTTTTCCCAGTTACTAAAAGACAAAAAAGTGTACATAGTCACATTCTTAAGACTTATAGTTATACCTGCGGTGTTTATACTCGCGCTGAAGTTTTTAAATACTCCCAAGGTAATTATGCAGCTTGCTCTTGTGTGCTTTGCTGCACCTATGGGGCTTAATACCGTAGTGTACCCCGCGGCGTACGGCGGAGAAACAAAGACGGGTGCATCTATGGCGATGATATCTCATGTTTTATCTGTAATTACCATACCGATTATGTATTTACTATTTATAGAAATATTATAAAAGTGCCTTAGGGCACTTTTTTAATTTGTAACGAAAATGAAATTGAAATAAACGAAAAAATATGATAAAATATAAATAATTATAAATGTGGAGGTGTCTTTTTTTGGATTTTTTGCAGAATAGTGTGTTCCCGTTTTTGAGAACAATCAGAATAACTGATATAATTGATATTTTAGTAGTTGCAGTTGTAATCTACTACCTTATGAAGCATTTCCGCAAAACAAGAGCGGCACAGCTTTTTAAGGGAATCGGCATTATTTTGGTGGTTACATATCTTGCTGAGTGGCTGCAGTTAAATGTTATAAGCTTTGTTCTTGGCAATGTAATCCAGATAGGACTTATTGCTCTGGTAATCATATTCCAGCCTGAACTCAGACGAGCGCTCGAGCATGTGGGCAGAAGTAAATTCGGCAGATGGTTTACAGATGAAAAGAGCGACCATCAAGACCTTGTTCCTGAAGTTTGCAGAGCGGCAGAAAATATGTCAAAGACTAACACAGGTGCTTTGATAGTATTTGAAAAAGATGTGGCTTTAGATGATTTACTGACCGGCGGTACTTTTTTGAATGCTGATGCTACAAGTGAACTTTTGGAAAATATTTTTGTTCCCAACACACCACTTCACGACGGTGCAGTAATAATAAGAGACAATAAAATCTATAAAGCGGCGTGTGTTCTGCCGTTGTCTGCTAACCGTGATTTATCAAAAGAATGTGGTACAAGACACCGTGCAGCGTTAGGAATTTCTGAACAATCAGACTGCGTGAGCCTTGTAGTATCAGAAGAAACAGGTAAGATTTCCGTTATGCACAAAGGCAATATGATGAGAAACTTATCTCCCCAGACATTGTCAGAATTCCTGATGAAGACTCTGGAAAGAAAAGACGAAGTATCAGAAAATGTAAAGAAAAATATAGACATTTTAAAGGCGCAGACAGGAAAATTTAAGAAGAAGACAGATAAAAACTAGATTTTGGTGCAGATAGGAGGAATAAAAATGAAAAAAGACCTTTCAACAAAACTTATCGCACTGCTGTTTGCTATATTTTTGTGGTTTTATATCATTCAGGTGCAGAGTCCTGAAGTTGACAGAACTATAAAATCAGTTCCCGTACAGTTTACAAAAGCAGAGTTAGAGCGTAAAAACCTTATGCTGTTAAATGACAGAGAAGTGACCGTAGACATAAAAGTCAAAGGCCAGCGTCGATATATTATGGGAATAAACAAGTCAGATATTACTGTTATGGCAGATGTAAGCAGTATTGAAACAGTAGGTACTCACAGGGTTTTTCCTGTTGCTGTTATGCCCTACGGAAACATTGAGATTGTAGAGCAGAATCCACCTGCTATTACAGTTACTGCTGACCAGATAGTAAAAGAAAGAAAAGAAGTAAAAATCATAACATCAGGTAACCCAAGAAACGGCTATGTTGTAGGAGATATAAAGGGCACACCGGAAACAGTAACACTTCGTGGTGCAAAATCCATCATCAGCAGTATAGCATATGTTGCAGCAGAAGTTAATGTGTCAGGTAAGGACGAAGATATCTCGTCTATCGAGCCTTTGTATTTTGTAGGTACATCAGATACTGAAATAAACACACCCTACGTTACAATGGAAGAGGATACAGTTGATGTTCACTGTGCAATTTTAAAGAAGAAAAAACTTGACATTGATGTGAAATTTGCTTCAGGAATAAATACAGAAAAAGAATGGTACGCGTTTGATTTGAATTCTGTTAAGTCGATCGAAGTTGCAGGAACGGCTGCGGCTATAGATAAACTTGAAAAAATCGAAACAAAGACAGTTTACCGTTCAATGATTTCAGAAACGGGGGAAGTTGAAGTAGAGCTTGCACTTCCCGAAGGAGTAAGGTCTTTAGACGGAAATACAGTAACACTCAAGCTTAAAAAGGAATCAAAGAAAGAGTAATTGTGAAATTTTCACAAAAATAAATATGCATTTTTGTTATTTTTGTGGATTTAACGAATTGAAAAATGTCGAAAAATGTATTATTATATATACATACCACAACACAACACGAACTTTTTCATTTTCCCTCTTTTTTTGAAAGAAAAAAGAAAAGTAAAAGAGCTGCCGATAAAACGGCGGCTCTTTTGCTTTTACCTATACTTGGAACAAATTAAAAACAGCACCGATATTCGGTGCTGTTTTTTGTAAATATTAAAAAAATATTAAAAAACTGTTAAAAACCCTGTTGAAAATGTTGATAACTCGCAAAAATTCATAAATATTATGTAAACCTTACCATAAAACTATCAAAATAACTTGAATATTGACACTAAACATAGTATAATATAATGTGATAAATAAGTTATAATAGCGGAGGGAAATATGAATACAAAATACAAAAGAATTTTGCTTAAAGTAAGTGGCGAAGCTTTGTCAGGTGATAAAGGTACAGGCTTTGATATGAATGTTTTAAGTGAAGTATCAAAAGTAGTAAAAAAATGTCACGATGCAGGCGTAGAAATCGCAGTTGTTGTAGGCGGCGGTAATTTCTGGCGCGGCAGAGACGGACACAATATGAACAGAACAAGAGCTGACCATATGGGTATGCTTGCAACAGTTATGAATTCATTGGCACTCGCTAGTGCATTTGAAGCAGAGGGTATTCCCACAAGAGTGCAGACATCTATTGAAATGCGCCAGATTGCAGAGCCCTACATAAGAAACAAAGCAATGCGCCATTTAGAAAAGGGAAGAGTTGTAATCTTCGGTTGCGGAACAGGTAACCCCTTCTTCTCAACAGATACAACAGCAGCTCTTCGTGCTGCTGAAATTGAAGCAGATGCTATTCTTTTAGCAAAGAATGTTGATGCAGTTTACGACAGTGACCCGGCAATAAACCCCGATGCAAAGAAATTCTCAGAAGTAACATTCAAAGAAGTGCTTAACTTAGGACTTAAGGTTATGGACTCTACCGCAACATCACTTTGTATGGATAACGACATTCCGATTTTAGTATTTGGTGTTGCAGATCCTGAAAATATAATCAAAGTATTATGCGGAGAAAAAATAGGAACAGTAGTTTCTAACTAAATAAAATAAAAAAATTTCGAAAGGAAGTTACAAATATGTACGAAGATGTAAAAGTAAAAATGGACAAAGCAATTGCCGCTATGGAAAGCGACTTTGCAACAATAAGAGCAGGCAGAGCAAATCCTGCAGTTTTAGACAAAATAGCAGTAGATTACTACGGCACATCCACACCCTTGGTTCAGGTTGGTACAATTTCAACACCTGATCCCAGACAGTTACTTATTCAGCCCTGGGACGCAAGTATTCTCAAGGATATTGAAAAAGCAATCTTAGCATCTGATTTAGGCTTAACACCTACAAACGATGGCAAATCAATCAGACTTAATTTCCCTGCGCCCACAGAAGAAAGAAGAAAAGAATTAGTAAAATCAGTTTCAAAGAGAGCAGAGGAAGCTAAAGTTGTAGTTCGAAACGCTCGTCGTGATGCTATTGATGATTTCAAAGCACAGAAGAAAAACGGCGAAATCACAGAAGACGATTTAAAGAATGCAGAAACAGGCATCCAGAAAATTACAGACCAGTATATCAAAGATATCGATGTATTGGCAGACAAAAAGACAAAAGAAATTATGGAAATCTGATTTGGGGTGAATTATTATTTTTCGCTTATTTAAATCAAAAAAGAATGAAAAGTTAATTGCTGAAATCGACAAATCAAATCTTCCCCGACACGTTGGTCTCATTATGGACGGCAACGGTCGTTGGGCGCGCCGTCGCGGACTTCCAAGAAGTGCGGGACACACAGTTGGTGCAAATGTTTTAAAGACCATTGTGGAGTTTGCCAGTGAAATGGGCATTAAGTATGTAACAGCTTATGCCTTTTCTACTGAAAACTGGAAACGCCCAAAAGAAGAAATTGACGCGATTATGAAATTGTTTTTGGAGTACCTAAAAGACGAAAAGCTTTTAGAGGGAAACGAAATTCAGGTTCGTTTTATCGGCGACAG
>JAZOSI010000072.1:0-6302 GCA_045657065.1 Congzhengia sp.
GATACAGGCAGACACCCTGCAGAATTAAAAGATATGGTTTGCTCGCCCAAAGGTACAACCATTGAAGCAGTAGCAGAACTTGAAAAGAGAGGTTTTCGTTCTGCAATTATTGAAGCTATCAAAAAATGTAATGAAAAAGCAAATAATATCAAATAAGAAAAGCCGTCGCAACTGCGACGGCTTTTCTTAATTTAATTTGCATTTATGATTTCAACTTCATATACTACTTTTACTAGGTTTTCGTTTTTGTATGTGAGAGATAGCATTGTTCCTTTTTTTATCATAGGTTCAATGGGATTTCGATTGAATGTACTAATCTGCTCCTGCGCGTTACCTGACAATGCAAACTCGATTTCTTCGCCTTTGATCATAAGCTTCAGAAAGTCTTCGCCTAACACAACAAGACCGCCATCTGCTATTAATTTGCCTTCTACTTCATAATAGCCACCTTCGGGGTGTGTTATGTTGGGATTGTATTCTGCTACCTGAAGTTTTACGGTGTTTCCTTCGTTGTTACCGCAGGCGCAGAACAGTGATATTGCACATACCATACATGTAATTAAAGCTAAAATTCTTTTTTTCATTTTTGTCTCCTTTTATTTAAGTCGTTTACTTATTATTTCTTTGTAATAGTGAGCAAAAAAACTCAACAGATAGTCATATATCACAAATACAACTTCAGCAATCAGAATCACAAGCCAGGTATTTGAAATAACAATATCAAAAATCGCTCCGAATGATGCATACTGCAGTAAAAAGTATTTAAAAATAAAGTATACAACAATTAAAAGTGCGTTGAAAAATAAAATCTTTACCAGCCATTCAAGCCACAAAATTTTTATTTTTTCTATATGGAGTTTCAGAATGGGGAAGTAGCCCAAAAGTGCTACAAACAATAATACCTGAAATTTAAACGGTATTAGAAGTATTGCAAGTAACGATGTCGCAACATATTGAAGCCAGGCGAGCTTTACACCGCATTCTGCCACTGTTACCAGTACACACATAGAAGTGATGGCAAGCAATGCAATTCTCCCTGTAGGAAGATAAGCAGAACCGAAAATACACACTACTGCAAGTGCTGACATAATAGATGCAACGGTAAACTTTCTTGTCACAAAACCACCTCCTGATTTAGCAACAGGGGATTAAATCTCCGCCCATACATTCGCAACAACAGTCTGCACACAAAAGGTTTGAACAACAGTTGCATGCAGTGTCGGTAGACATTCCTGCACCTACATCACGGTACTGACGTGTCTGACTTTCCATAGCGGCAAGAGTTCTTCTGTATTCTAAATTCTGTGGTTCCAGATTCACCGCCTGACGGATAAAACTCAAACCCTGAGCGTGCCAGCCGCGACGCAGACACACGAGACCTTTTAAGTAAAACCACTCTGCATTTCTGTTGGTTATCGCATCAAGCAAACTTTCTGCCTCTGCCAAGGCGTTCATATTTATATAGTTTCTGACTTGTGCAAATTCACCTGCACCGCCTTGGGTATGATTGCTTGAATAGGAACTCTGTCCACCTGTCAATGTATCGTAGGCTTCATTTATTTCTTTGAATTTTTCAGCCGCCAAGTCTGCTAAAGGATTTCCGATATATCTGTCGGGGTGATACTGTTTTGCCAGTTTTCTGTATGCTGATTTTATTTCTTCAGGCGAGGCATCTTTTGAGACGCCTAGCACTTCATAAGGGTCACGCATTTTTTATTCTCCTTCTGTGAGTTTTTCCAACACACCTGATAATCCCAGGTATATTATATTGTCTAAAATTGGTTTATTTATTTTCAGATTAAGAAGTTCATAACTTCCTGCAAGACTGCTTAAGTTAAAGGTAAGTAAATCTTTAATTTCCTCCTTGCTTGGCTTTATTTCCAAGAAAGGATTGAAGTTCTTTTTCTTTTTGTCTTTTTCTATGTCTTCATAGGCATCTGCGATGTATATAAATCTGCCGATTAAATATCCGATATGCCCGATGATTCTCTTTTGAGTTTCGTCTGTGATGAAATCAGGAACAAATAAAATCTCCAAAAGATGAGCAAAGTTATCTGCAAGTTCGTCTATATCTTTTGAATTATTCTTTTCCAAAACACTTAATTTATTTATCTGAGTGCGACAAGTATCATAGAGAGCACCGTAGCGCTTTTTGATTTTTCTTTTTGCCCCCAAAAGAAGCAGGTACTCAAAGAGAGCTTTTATGGAATGTTCGTCATGGATATCGTCTTCTAACTTCAAAAATGCCAGAATCATCATAACTGCAGCACTGTATGAAAGTGAACGGTTAGTTGCCATTATCGGCTTTTTTTCCAATGGGTGAGCTATGCAGATTTCGTTCTTGCAATTGTATTCATCTTCTGTCACGGAAGAAAGCAGAAGCGCTAAAAAAACCGAATCATAATTCAGCCCGAAACGGGAAAAATAACCGTATTCAGTTTTTAATGTCTTACAAAGACCGCAGTAGTATGAGCGAAAAACGTTGTATTCACGTACGCGCAACTCGTCTTTGTTTACTTTTACATATCCGAACATTTACTTCACCATAACTATTCTACCATAAATTTTACCAAAAAGCATCAATAATTTTAAAAGTTTAAAAAATATTTATAAAGGACGGAACTTTGTGAAAAAATGTCTATATTTCTCTTGAAATTTCGGGCGATATGTACTATAATATATGGGTAAAAGTTTTTTATATAAAAAGTATATAATATTTATGAGGTGAAAAGTATGAAATTAACAGTTGAAGACATTTCAGTAAAAGGCAAGAAAGTCCTCGTTCGTTGCGACTTTAACGTGCCGCTCAATGACAAACTCGAAATCACAGACGAAAACAGAATCGTAGGCTCACTTCCCACAATCAAATACTTGATTGGTGAAGGTGCAAAAGTTATCCTTTGTTCACACATGGGCAAACCCAAGGGCGAACCCAAACCCGAACTCTCACTTGCACCTGTTGCAAAGAGCTTATCTGAAAAATTAGGTAAAGAAGTAATTTTCGCAGCTGATGATAACGTAATCGGCGAAAATGCAAAAGCTGCAATCGCTAAAATGAACGACGGTGATGTAGTTCTTCTTCAGAACACACGTTACAGAGCAGAAGAAACAAAGAACGTAGACGAATTCTCAAAAGAACTCGCATCAGTTGCTGATGTATTCGTAAACGATGCTTTCGGTACAGCACACCGTGCACACTGCTCAAACGTTGGCGTATCAAAATATGTTGACACAGCAGTTGCAGGTTACTTAATCGAAAAAGAAATCGAATTCTTAGGAAACGCAGTAAATAACCCCGTTCGTCCTTTAGTTGCAATCCTTGGTGGATCTAAAGTTTCATCAAAGATTTCAGTTATCGAAAACTTATTAAAGAAAGTTGACAAGCTCATCATCGGCGGCGGTATGGCTTATACATTCTTCGCAGCTCAGGGCAAAACAACAGGTACATCATTATTAGAACCTGATTACATCGACTATGCAAAGAAAATGTTAGATGCTGCAGGCGACAAAATCTTACTTCCCGTTGATACAGTAGTTGCAAAAGAATTCAACAATGACTCAGAATCAATGGTAGTTGAAGGCAATATCCCCGAAGATTACATGGGTCTTGATATCGGTCCCAAGTCTATCGAACTCTTCTCAAATGCTATTGCAGATGCAAAGACAGTAGTTTGGAACGGACCTATGGGCGTATTTGAAATGCCTAACTTTGCAAAAGGTACAAACGCAATCGCTAAGAAGTTAGCTGACCTCGATGCTACAACAGTTATCGGCGGCGGCGACAGTGTTGCAGCTGTAAACCAGGCTGGTTTAGGCGACAAGATGAGCCACATCTCAACAGGTGGCGGCGCATCACTTGAATACCTCGAAGGTAAAGAATTACCCGGTATCGTATGCTTAACAGATAAATAATACAAACATCAGGAGGAAACAAAAATGTCAAGAAAAAAGATTATCGCAGGTAACTGGAAGATGAACAAAACACCTTCTCAGGCTGCTGAACTCATAAAAGAACTTATTCCCGTAGTAGCGGATTCTGATGCAGATGTAGTTATCTGCACTCCTGCAGTAGATTTAGCTATTGCAACAGAACTCACAAAAGGTACAAACATCGCTGTTGGTGCTGAAAATATGCATTGGGAAGAAAGCGGTGCTTATACTGGCGAAATAAGCGCTGATATGTTACTTGACTTAGGCGTAAAATATGTTATCATCGGTCACTCTGAAAGACGCGAATATTTTGCTGAAACAGACGAAACAGTAAACAAAAAAGTAAGAAAAGCTTTAGAAAAAGGCTTAACACCCATTATGTGCTGCGGCGAAACATTAGAACAGAGAGAAGCAGGTGTTATGGCTGAACACATCCGTATGCAGATTAAACTCGATATGGCAGAAATTTCAGCAGACGATGCTAAAAAAGTAGTTATCGCTTACGAACCCATCTGGGCTATCGGTACAGGCAAAACAGCTACAGCTGACCAGGCTGAAGAAGTTTGTGCACTTATCCGTGACGTAATCGCAGAACTCTACGATGCTCCCACAGCTGAAGCTATCAGAATTCAGTACGGCGGTAGCATGAACGCTGCTAATGCGGCTGAACTCTTATCAAAACCCGACATCGACGGCGGTCTTATCGGCGGCGCATCACTTAAAGCACCCGATTTTTCAAAAATCACAAACTGGAATAAATAATTAAAACCGAAAGTTGAAAAAGTTTTACTTTTTCAACTTTCGCTATGTATGTGAATAGGGAAAAAGCTTCAGAATGGACAAACTGATTGCACTCTGGAGTTTTTTGACATTCACTTTAAGGAGATATGGAAATGAAAAAACCTTTATTACTATGTATTATGGACGGTTTCGGCATTAACCCCGACAAAACAGGTAATGCGATCGATATTGCAAAAACACCCAACCTTGATGAAATTTTTGCCACATACCCCACAACAACTTTACAGGCAAGCGGTATGGCAGTAGGTCTTCCTGATGGTCAGATGGGAAACAGTGAAGTTGGCCACACAAACATCGGTGCGGGAAGAATTGTTTATCAGGAATTAACAAGAATCACAAAGTCAATCGCTGACGGCGATTTCTTCGAAAATGAAGCATTAAATAAAGCTATCGAAAACTGTAAGAAAAACAATAGCGCACTTCACATTATGGGTCTTGTTTCAGACGGTGGAGTACACTCTCATAACACACATATCTACGGCATCGCAGAACTTGCTCACAGAAAAGGCCTCGAAAAAGTTTATGTTCACTGCTTCTTAGACGGACGTGACGTTCCTCCTGCATCAGGCAAGGATTTTGTGGCTGAAATGGCAGATAAGTTAAAAGAAATCGGCACAGGTAAAATTGCTACAGTTATGGGCAGATACTACGCAATGGACAGAGACAACCGTTGGGAAAGAGTAGAAAAGGCTTATAACGCTATGGTAAAAGGCGAAGGCGAAACCGCAGCTTGCGGCGTTTGTGCAGTTGCAAATTCTTATGATAAAGAAGTTACAGATGAATTCGTACTTCCCACAGTTATCACTGAAAACGGAGCACCTGTTGGCACAATCTCTGAAAACGACAGTATCGTTTTTGCAAACTTCCGTCCCGACAGAGCAAGAGAAATAACAAGAACACTTGTTGACCCTGAATTTGACGGTTTCAAAAGAGAATTCTTCAACACATACTTTGTATGTATGACACAGTATGATAAAACAATGCCCAATGTTGATGTAGCATTTAAACCTCAGGTTTTAACAAATACATTAGGCGAATATCTGAGCATCAAGGGTAAGAAACAGTTGAGAATTGCAGAAACTGAAAAATACGCTCACGTTACATTCTTCTTTAACGGCGGTGTAGAAAAAGTTTCAGAAGGCGAAGACAGAGCTTTAATCAATTCACCCAAGGTTGCAACTTACGACTTACAGCCTGAAATGAGCGCGTTTGAAGTAACAGACAAACTCATGGAAAAACTCGAAAATGATGATCTTGATGTTATCATCTTAAACTACGCTAACTGCGATATGGTAGGTCACACAGGCATCATTGACTGCGCAGTAAAAGCAGTTGAAACAGTTGACACCTGCGTAGGCAGAGTAAAGGACAAGATTTTAGAAATGGGTGGCGCGATGTTAATTACCGCCGACCACGGTAACGCTGACCAGATGATTGATCCTGAATCAAAAGGACCTTTTACAGCACATACAACATTCCCCGTACCTTTCACAGTTATCGGTTGCGGAGAAGTTGCACTTCGTAAAGACGGTGTACTTGCTGACATTGCTCCTACAATGCTCAAAATTTTA
>JAZOSI010000073.1:0-6690 GCA_045657065.1 Congzhengia sp.
TCAAGCAACAGAATTACAGATAAATACGGCAAAACCTCATTGGTACTTGACCCTGAAAAAGAAGATGTAAAATTCATCATCACACGCGGCGGTCAGGAAATCAAAATCACAGATTTAGCTGAATGGGATGTATTGTCAGTAGCAAAGAGCAAGGATTCATCAGTTGTAATCGTAGAAGTTTCATCAGAAAAAGTAACAGGTAAAGTAACAGAACTTCACGGTGAAAAAGTTATAATCGGCGATAAAGAATATTCAGTATCTGCTAACTACCCGGATGAAATCAAACTCAATGACGAAGGCACATTCTACCTTGACAAAGATGGCAACATCGCAGCAGTAGATGCAACTTCTACACTTTCTTCAAACTATGCATACTTCACAGATGCAGAAATGACAACAGGTTTTGATAAAAGACTTGAAATGGAAGTATTTACAAAAGAAGGTAAGGTTAAAACTTATAAAACAGCTAAAAAAGTAAGATTTAATGGAACACCTAATAAAACACCTGCAGAAGTTCTGGAACTTTTAAAAACAGAAGGTGAACTTGCACCTATGCTTATCACCTACGAATTAAACGGTGACGGCGAAATTTCAAAAATCAACACTGCAGCAGACAAAACTTCAGGCGGAATCGATAAGGATGTGTTCTCACTCAATGCAGAAGGCACATTCAAATACCGTGAATCTTCAAAGAAACTCGGTATGTATAATGTAGACGCAAATACAATCGTATTCGATATTCCTGCAGGCGAAACAGACGAAACAAAGTATTCTGTAACAACAATGGAACTCTTTGAAGATGATACAGATTATGATGTATTAGTATTCGATGTAAGAGAAGACTTAACAGCAGGCGTTGTAATCGTTACAAACTCAACAGGTGTTACAAATGCAGAAGCATCTTTAGTAGTTGTAGAAAAGATTGCAACATTCTTAAACGATGAAGACCAGAAAGTAGAAAAACTCTACGCGTTCGTTGATGGCGAAAGAAAGACTTTCGTAACAGCAGAAGAGGGCGTACTTGTTAACGGTGACGGTGTGAAACTTTCTGCCGGCGATATGCTCCAGCTCAAAACAAACGCAAAGGGTGAAATCGAAGACATCAGAATTCTCTTCGAAATCTCTACAAAAGGCATAGAAGCAAAAACAGAGGTAACAGAAGATTTAGTAACAGTATACGGTAAGGTTATGAAGAAATTCGCAAACTCAATCAATGTATCAGTTGACGGCGGAGAAGTAGAAAACTACGGAATCTCAGGCGCAACAGTTTATGAATTTGATTCTTCCAAAACAAAAGAACCTGTGACAGTTGCTGAAATCGGCGACATCACACAGTATGATGAGTTGGATGAAAGCCGCGTATTTATAAGAATTTATAAAGACCAGGTAAAAGAAATCGTAATCGTAAAATAATTAAGCCGACCATATGTTTAAAATATCCGACAGCACATTTACTTTCACAAAAAACAGCGGGCAGTTTTACTGCTCGCTGTTTTCCTTTTTTTCCTCTTCGATAACTGGTATAAAACGCTTTGCAAATTTCCCTTTACCACGATTTTTTATATAAAAGAAACCGATGACACTGAAAATTATTGCACCTACGAAGTTGACCAGAAGGTCTTTCATAGTATCAATAAGCCCGATGTCAAGATAACCACCTAAACCTAAATCACGACCATTTACCGCAACTGAAGTTATACCTGAAATTGTCTGGGGAATGTTTTTCATCTCGGGGTCTAATGTCACAGAATTTATGGTACTCACGATAAAGTCCTTTTGCATATCTTTACCTAAAATCATATCGCAACCAAACTCGAAAAACTCCCACAACACACCGATTGTCATAGAAAAACAAAAAGCAACAATTGCAAGATAAGCAGGGGATAACTGAAATTTGACCTTCGGGTTTCTGTTTATAATGTCAAGCAGAGAAAATCCGAATGCTGCGAATAAAAATCCGTTCATAGTGTGTAAAACGGTGTCCCAGTAGGGTACTTTCATATAGTAGTTATGTATTTCCCCCAGAATTTCTGCCGAGAAAATAAACAACAAGATAATTATTTCAAAAGTGGTAGGCAAATCAATTTTTAAACTTCTTTCTATAATTGACGGCACCAGGAAAAGCACCAATGACAAAGCACAAACAAATACATTTTCATATTCACCGCGGACTGCAGCCATAACAAGCGAAATAATTACGAATGTACGCAGTATAATATATACTATAAATTTTACTTTGTCTTGTTTTATATCTTCCTTTGCCTGACGGATAAAATTGTTTTTCTTCATAACAACACCCCTTTAGATATTATTACAATTATACTCCTTAAAAATTCAAAGGTCAATGAAAAAGGCTGTGCATAAGCACAGCCTTTACAATTTGTTAATTTTATTCGAAGTCGTATTCGTCGCTCATACGGTTTTTGAATTCTTCATAAGCCATATCGAGTTCTGCTTCGTCTTCGATGGGAAGTAAAGTTTCTGAACCGTCTTCTTCTACTTTTAATGTGTAGATTAAAACTTCGTCACAATCTTCATCGCCTTCGTCAGCGGGAAGCAATACCACATAAACTTCGCCGTTGAATTCAAATGAATCAAGATGAAGGAAGTTGTGATGTTCGCCGTCTTCGTTAACCATTGTAACGAGACCTTCTTCCTCTTCGGGGATGTTATTGATAGGTGTATCTGCCATTTTATTTTCCTCCTTGCTTTAAGCACCGAAAGCCTTTAAGCTTTCTTCTACCTGGATGAGCATCTGCTTATATTTTTCGCCTTTTGATTTTTCTTCTTCAACTACATGTGCAGGAGCTTTTGCAACGAATCCTTCGTTAGAAAGCTTGCCTTCAACACGCTTGATTTCGCCAATTAACTTTTTCTGTTCTTCTTTTAATCTTGCGATTTCTTTTTCAGTGTCAACAAGCTCGCCCATAGGCATATAAATCTGTGCGCCTTCAACGATTACTGCAACGTAGGTGTCATCAATACCAGTTTTTTCACAAACTACATCAACAGTTGATGCACTTGCAAGTTTTGTGAAGAACACGCTTCCGCTTTCAAATACATCTTTATGGTCTGTTACGATAACCATACTTGCCTTTTTAGAGGGCGGAATGTTCATTTCTGCACGCTTGTTTCTTACGGCTTTAACTGCATTCATAATCATTTCCATCTGTGAAGCTTCTTCGGGGAATGAAAGGGAATCGCACGCCTTCGGCCAGTCAGAAATCACGATACTTTCGCCTTCGTGGGGGAGAGAAAGCCAGATTTCTTCTGTGATAAAGGGCATAAATGGATGTAATAATTTTAATGTGTTTGAAAGTACATAAGATAATACATACTGTGCTGTTTCGTTTGTGGGGTCATTTTCGTCATAAAGACGAGGTTTAACAAGTTCAATGTACCAGTCGCAGAATAAATCCCAGATAAAGTCGTAAAGTTTTGCAACTGCAACACCAAGTTCGAACTTATCAAGGTTTTCTGTAACTTCTTCTACTAAGCTGTTGTACTTTGTTAAAATCCACTTGTCTTCAATTGAAAGTTCTTCGGGAACTTTGAGTTCAGAGATGTTTAAGTTCATCTGAACGAAACGAGATGCGTTCCAGATTTTATTTGCGAAGTTTCTGCTTGCGGTAACTTTTTCTACTGAGTAACGCATATCGTTACCGGGAGAGTTACCTGTAGCAAGTGTAAAGCGGAGAGCGTCAGCACCGAATTCTTCGATAACCTCAAGCGGGTCAACACCGTTTCCTAAAGATTTACTCATCTTTCTGCCCTGGGCGTCACGAACAAGACCGTGAATAAGCACATGCTTAAAGGGTTCTTTGCCCATATGTTCCATAGCAGAGAAAATCATTCTTGCTACCCAGAAGAAGATGATGTCATAACCTGTAACCAATACGCTTGTGGGGTAGAAGTATTCTAAGTCTTCAGTTTTTTCAGGCCAACCTAATGTTGAGAAAGGCCAGAGAGCTGAAGAGAACCATGTATCCAAAACGTCTTCGTCCTGCTTAACTTTGCCGCCGCACTTGGGACATACTGTGATGTCTTCTCTTGATACTGTTGTTTCACCGCAATCTTCACAGTAGAATGCAGGGATTCTGTGTCCCCACCATAACTGACGGGAAATACACCAGTCGTGAACATTTTCCATCCAGTTGATGTATGTTTTTGAGAATCTGTCGGGAACGAACTTAACTGTTCCGTCTTTTACAACTTCCAATGCTTTTTCAGCTAAAGGCTGCATTTTTACGAACCACTGCTTTGATGTGATAGGTTCAACAGTTGTTCCGCAACGGTAACACTGACCAACGTTGTGAGTATGGTCTTTCACATTAACTAAAAGACCTTCTGCTTCTAAATCTGCAACCATCTGTTTTCTTGCTTCATAACGGTCAAGACCTTCGTATTTTCCGCCGTAGGAATTGATGGTAGCGTCGTCATTCAATACTTTGATTACTTCTAAATTGTGACGTTTACCAACTTCAAAGTCGTTGGGGTCGTGAGCAGGTGTGATTTTTACGCAACCTGTACCGAATTCTTTGTCAACATATTCGTCAGCAATAACGGGAATTTCACGGCCAACAAGGGGAAGTATAAGCATTTTGCCTACTAAATCCTTGTATCTTTCATCATCAGGATGAACTGCAACTGCAGTATCGCCGAGTAATGTTTCAGGTCTTGTTGTTGCAATTTCGATATAACCGTCAGAATCCTTGATAGGATACTTGATGTGCCAGAAATGTCCTGCCTGTTCTGCGTATTCTACTTCTGCGTCAGATAAAGCTGTAATACATTTAGGACACCAGTTGATGATGCGGTTACCCTGGTAGATGAGTTCTTTTTCGTATAATGATACGAAAACTTCGCGAACTGCTTTAGATAATGTTTCATCCATTGTGAAACGTTCTCTTGACCAGTCACATGAGCTACCGAGTTTCTTTAACTGATTTATGATTCTTGAACCGTAGAGTTTTTTCCAGTCCCATACGCGTTCAATAAACTTTTCACGGCCTAAATCATAACGAGAAAGACCTTCTTCTTTTCTTAATACTTCTTCTACCTTAACCTGAGTTGCAATACCTGCATGGTCTGTACCGGGAACCCACAGAGCGTTAAAGCCTGCCATACGCTTGTATCTTATTAAGATATCCTGCAATGTTTCATCCAGGGCGTGTCCCATATGGAGCTGACCTGTAACATTCGGGGGCGGAATAACGATAGTAAAAGGTTCCTTTGATTTATCTGCTTTAGGTGTGAAGTAACCGTTTTCAACCCAACGGTTATAGAGTCTGTCTTCCACCTCTTTGGGATTATAAGTTTTGTTGATTTGTTCAGACACCGAACTTTCCTCCTAACCAAAAAAATATGATACAACCGATAATGACCAAAACAAGACCACAAGATTTTGTAAGGTACACGACCTTGTTCTGTTGTTCTTCGTCGGTTATTTTTTTCTTAATAAAGATGGGTGCTATGAAATTGATAACAGCACCTATAATGATAAGCACAATGGCTATTACATCCAAAAATTTCATTGTTCAATACCTCCTGAATGAATGTCGTCGAGATATTCTTTATACTGTTCATGCTTCAGTGCATATATGTACACATAAGAACCGATAGCAAGGAAGTTTGATATTGCAGAAATTGCAAGCATAATATCAGTAACCACCACGCTCGTATGAGCAAAAAGCATCACAACCATTGTAATGAATAAAATTACTGTGTTGACTTTACCGAAAACATTTGACTTTACAAAAGTTTTTTTGGAGTAGAGAAATATTCCACCTACTATCATCAATATTTCTTTCAAAGCTAGAATAATCACGAACCAAAGGGGGATTATCTTTGCGATGAGAAGAGAAATAACCACAGTCAACTGCATCAACTTATCTGCCAAGGGGTCAAGTAACTGCCCCTGCTTTGTTATCATATTGAATTTTCTTGCAATAACTCCGTCTAAAACATCTGTTGCACTTGCGATTATAAAAATCCAGGCAGCTAAATTTTTGTCACTGCTTGTGGCAAAAGCGTAGATGTAAACGGGAATAAGACAAAACCTGAACATAGTAAGGATGTTCGGTATGTTCATTGGTATCATAAATGAGCCTCCTATATAAACTTGGCTTTTTTGCTTCCGTCTGATAAACGGAGTGAAAATTCATTGCCTGCATGAGCATCCTTTACAGAAGAAATGACGTTTCCCTCATCATCTGTTGCGATGGAGTAACCGCGCATCAAAACTTTCAAAGGACTCATTGCATCAAGCTTTGCTATATTTGTTATAAGTTTGTTTTTGTTATCCGAGATTATTTTTTTTGTGCTTGCATTTGCAGAAACAATCAGGGAATCTATATACTGTCTGCGAGAAGATAAACCATCTCTAAATCTTGAAAATGCATACGCACCTGATAATTTCTCGAGTTTTAATTTCTTTCTTTCCAGATTGTTTTTTAATGATATGGAAAGTCGCGCCTTTACACCTTTTAAAAATTCTGACAATTCCTGTGCCGACGGACAAACAAGCTCTGCTGCAGCAGATGGGGTAGGAGCACGAAGGTCTGCTACGAAATCCGCAATGGTAAAATCTGTTTCGTGACCAACGGCTGAAACCACTGGAATTTTAGAATTAAAAATGGCATTTGCCACTATTTCTTCATTGAATGCCCACAAATCTTCAATAGAACCGCC
>JAZOSI010000074.1:0-3440 GCA_045657065.1 Congzhengia sp.
TATGAGGATAATCGTGATAGCGATAAATAACTAAACCTGAATCCTCAATATATTTTCTTTTAAGTGACTCTATTTTTTCGCTGCTATGCTCATCCATGTGGTTATAGTAAGTAGGCTCGTGAACCACCAAAAGGTCCGCACCCCACTCTTTTGCTTTTTTTACTACGGGAATTGTAGCAAACATAGCTACGGCTACTTTTTTTACTTCTTTATTTTCGTCGCCTGCTTTTTTCGTATCGCAGGTTTTATCGAAGCGTTTATCGGTAGCAAATGAGAAAAGTTTTTCCATTACTTCATAGGCTTTCATAAGGTTTACGCCTCCCTTTTAAATAATAATATCATTTTGGCAAATATTTTACAAGTAAAATATTTGAATTTACAAATCAAAGATTAAAATTAAGCTTGACAAATTTGCATTAAAATAGTATCATATACATCAAACCGAAGATTAAGAGTAGTATGGTAAATTGAACTTTCAGAGAGCTGCTGGGTGGTGTGAAGTAGCAGTGAGATTTATTCGGAATGGACTTATGAGGGCGGCCGAAAGAACCAGCTTTAGCTGTTTTTAGTAGTAACCGACGGGAAACGCACCCGTTATAAAGCGGATAACATTGATGGATGTTAGTTGAGCCTGACTTTTAGTCAATTGGGTGGCACAGAGATTTTCCCTGTCCCAATATGGGGCAGGTTTTTTATTTTGCCCTTTAGCTGCTTCATCCTACTTTAATTAAGAAAGGATTTATTATTATGAACAAGGAATTCACAGAAATCCCCTACAAAATTTATCTTGAAGAAAGTGAAATGCCAAAATATTGGTACAATGTTCGTGCCGATATGAAAAATAAGTGCGAGCCTCTTTTAGACCCCGATACTTTAAAACCCATTACAGTTGAAAAGTTAAGTGAGGTTTTCTGTGAAGAGCTTGCCCGTCAGGAATTAAACGATACTGACGCATATATTGAAATTCCTAAAGAAATCCGTGATTTTTATAAGATGTACCGTCCGGCACCGTTAATTCGTGCTTATTGTCTTGAAAAGAAGCTGGGTACACCCGCTAAAATTTACTATAAATTCGAAGGTAACAATACAAGCGGAAGCCACAAGTTAAACTCTGCTATCGCTCAGGCCTATTATGCAAAGGAACAGGGCTTAAAAGGTGTTACAACAGAAACAGGCGCAGGTCAGTGGGGAACGGCTCTTTCTATGGCTTGTTCTTACTTTGGTCTTGACTGTAAAGTATTTATGGTAAAATCATCATACGAACAGAAACCTTTCAGACGCGAGGTTATGAGAACATACGGCGCGTCCGTTACTCCCTCTCCTTCTGATACAACAGAAGTAGGCAGAAAGATTTTAGAAGAGTTCCCCGGAACAGGCGGTTCTCTTGGTTGTGCAATTTCTGAAGCAGTTGAAGCGGCAGTTAACTCTGACGGTTACAGATATGTTTTAGGAAGCGTTCTTTCTCAGGTAATGCTCCATCAGTCAATCATTGGTCTTGAAACAAAGGCTGCTCTTGATAAATATGGCGAAAAAGCAGATATTATCATCGGTTGTGCTGGCGGAGGTTCAAACCTTGGCGGTCTCATCGGACCTTTTATGGGAGAAAAATTACGCGGCGAAGCTGATTATAAATTCATCGCAGTAGAACCTGTTTCCTGTCCCTCACTCACACGCGGAACATTCGGTTATGATTACTGCGATACAGGTAAGGTTTGTCCTCTGGCTAAAATGTACACATTAGGTTCAGGCTTTATGCCTGCATCAATTCACGCCGGTGGTCTCCGTTACCACGGTATGAGTTATGTATTGTCAAAGCTATTTGATGACGGTCTTATGGAAGCGGTATCAGTTAAGCAGACAGAAGTGTTTGCAGCGGCTGAAGAGTTCGCAAGAATTGAAGGAATATTGCCTGCTCCTGAAAGTGCACACGCTATCAAAGTTGCCATTGACGAGGCTAAAAAGTGCATCGAAACAGGCGAAGAAAAAACAATCGTATTCGGTCTTACCGGAACAGGTTATTTTGATATGTATGCTTACGAACGCTTCAATAACGGTCAGATGCAGGATTATGCACCGACAGATGACGAAATCAAAAAAGCAACAGACAAAATGCCCAAAATCTGATTACAAAAGAAAAAGCGTAGCCTTTGGCTACGCTTTTAATATTTTTTGTGTGAGTTTTGAAAATCCATAACTTACTGCAGCAGAAAAAACAACTAAACCTATATAGTAATATATGTGATGAGCAAGATTAAGCCAGTTGCAAGTACTCAGTATTCTGATTGTGCATACATGCACGAGGTATATTTCCAGAGAAATACCTCCGCAGAATGTAAGAACTTTACTTGTGGTTTTATGGAATTTCGTGTTCTCAAGTTTCTGTGCTATATACCCAAACGCTACTATGAAAGCAATGCTCATAGGAGCGTACAAATATCTTTCGTATATAAGGTCTAATGATTTCGAAAACCATCCTGTAAGCGCGAAACCCACAATTCCTGAAAGAAAAATCAGAATCATCGTCGGTTTTTTGATGGGTTTTGCTTCCTTTACAAGGTCTGTGCAAAGCATACCGATTAAGAATATCGGAATTCGTGACATTGTTCTTTCTGTGAAGATGTATACAGGAGAATTGATTTCTTTCAGGAAAATTTCGCCCAGAATTGACACTACAATCAATATTACAAGGTATAGGCTGTTCTTTTTCTTTAATCTGTAAAGAAGCGGATACACAAGGTAAAAGAACAATATACACGGCACATACCATACTGGAAATACGCCCTCTTTTGTCCAGAAATACGAAAGGGTTGAAAGTTCTAACAAAAAGTCAACGACCGTTTTTGCCGTAACCGGTGCCATTATAAAGTATTTCCACACCATAAAAGGTCCCGCAATCAAAAGGTATGTAATGAATACTCTTTTGAAACGGTTTTTGTAAAATTCTTTTGTGGTGTTTTTTTCTATTGAAAAACCAAGGCTTACCGCCGACAAAAACAAGAAAATATCTACGCCCATATTCCCTACTTTTAAAAACTGCGAAAACACGGGAATATCAGGCCAGTAAAATTTGGTGTAAAGATGATAGCATACTATCCATATAGCCGCAAAGCCGTATATAAGATTTCTGTATTTAGATACTGTTTTCCAAGTCATATTTTCACCTTTTACAAAAGTTCTTCGATTTCTTCTTTTGTATGGAAACCAATAACACGGTTTATCTCTTCTCCATTTTCAAAGAAAACAAGTGTAGGTATACTCATTACACCAAAACGAACTGCAAGTTCACCCTCAGTATCTACATCTATTTTTCCTATTTTTATATCTTCTCTTTCCGCTGATAATTCTTCCAAAACGGGCGCTATCATTTTACAGGGACCACACCAGGTTGCCCAAAAGTCAAGAACCACTTTTTTGTCACTTTTTAAAACTTCTGTTTCAAA
>JAZOSI010000075.1:0-6496 GCA_045657065.1 Congzhengia sp.
TTTTTAAGACATATAGAAAGAACAAGACTGTTACTCCATATAGTGGATGTTTCCGGTACTGAAGGCAGAAACCCGATCAAAGATTTTGAAATTATATGCAGTGAAATGGAAAAGTTCAATCCTGAACTTCCTAAAAAACCTCAGATTGTTATTGGTAACAAAATAGATGTAGTTTATGATAATACCATTGTCGAAGAATTCGAGAAAGCGATGAAAGATAAGGGACTTGAGGTTCATTTTATTTCAGCAGCAGCTCATAAAGGTACTTTTGAACTTATGAATATTGTTGCGGGAAAGCTAAAAGACATTCCTGTTCCTGAATTTGATGTTGAAGAAGATGAGTTTGAAAGTATAAAAGAACTCGGAAATAATTTCCGTGTCGAAAAAAGAAATGACGGTTATTATGTTGAAGGCGAACTCATACTTAAAATTATCGGCAGTACCAATTTTGAAGATTATGAATCATTACAGTTCTTCCAGAATGCACTTCGTTCCAACGGTATAATTAAAGCGTTAGAAGATGCAGGTATCGAAGAAGGCGATACTGTAAAAATGTATGACATTGAATTTGACTTTGTATATTAGGAGAAAATCATGGATATCAAAGCATACGGAAAACTGAATCTTTCGTTAGATATAACCGGTATCCTTGATAATGGTTATCATAGTGTGTCTATGGTTATGCAGTCTGTAGAACTTTGCGATGTTGTCTCTTTAGAGAAAAATGATACCGGAGAAATTTCGGTGATAACAGATAATGAGAATGTACCCGGTGGAAATGATAATATTGCATACAAGGCTTGTCAGCTTATGAAAGACACCTACGGTCTTTCTTGTGGTTTTGATGTAAAAATCACAAAGAATATTCCTGTTGCGGGTGGTATGGCAGGCGGAAGCACAGATGCCGCTGCTGTAATTCATGGAATAAATGAAATCTGTGAATTAAACAAATCACAAAATGAACTTATGGAACTTGGCTTGAAGCTTGGTGCAGATGTTCCGTTTTGTATTCAGGAAAAATGCGCCCTTGCTGAGGGTATAGGTGAAAAACTGACAAACATAAAAGGTTTACCTTCTGAATTTTATATTCTTTTGGTTAACCCGAATGTTTCTGTGAGTACAAAGGAAATTTACCAAAGAGTAGATAAATACAAAATGTTTAATATGGTTGACAATATAAAACTTGTTAATTCACTCGAAACCAAGGATTATCCTACTGCTTTTGCAAATATGAAAAATGTGATGCAGGATGTTACGAATGAGATTTGCCCTGAAATCAGAAACATTACAGACAAGCTTAAAAAATCAGGAGCAGAAGTTGCTCTGATGAGTGGCAGTGGTGCTACATGCTACGGTGTATTTTTTGACGAAAACGTTGCTAAGAGTGCACAGAAACAATTTGACGGATGCTTTACGGCAGTTACAAAACCGCTTGAATAAAGGAGAAATATTATGAAAATAATCAAAAATAGTTTAATTGCATGCTTGATTTTTATTATAACGGTAGGATGCGTGGCGTGCGGAAATGACGGAGGAGATAAAATGGAAAACACATTTGTAAAAATTGAAATGGAAAATGGCGGAGAAATCGTTATCGAAACATTACCAGAATTCGCGCCTATGTCAGTTGAATTTTTCTTAGAGCTCGTAGATGACAAATACTATGACGGCCTTGTGTTCCACAGAGCAGTAGAAGGATTTATGATTCAGGGTGGTTCACCTAATGGCGATGGTATCGGCGGCTGCGGAAGAACAGTAAAAGGCGAATTTTTAAGCAATGGTATTGTGAACGAGCTCTCACATACACGTGGCGTTGTTTCTTTTGCAAGAACTAATATCAAAGATTCAGCAAGCGGACAGTTCTTCATTATGCACGATGACGGCACTTTCCTCGATGGAAACTATGCTGCATTCGGCAGAGTAGTGGAAGGTATGGATGTAGTCGATGAGATTGCAACAAGCCCCGTTGCAGGCGAAAGTTTGATCAAAAAACCTGTTATCAAATCAATTCGTGTGCTCAAAAACTACAAATAAAAATCAGTTTATAGTGAGGAATAGGAATATTTTTCACAAAATTGAAAAAAATACTTGAACATTGGTAATTTTTAGTGTATTATATTATATGTTAATTAAATAACAATTTTAGGAGGAATTCTATTATGTCAGTAAAAGTTGCAATTAACGGTTTTGGCCGTATCGGTCGTCTCGCATTCAGACAGATGTTTGGTGCTGAAGGTTACGAAATAGTAGCTATCAACGATTTAACAGATCCTAAGATGCTCGCACACCTTCTTAAGTACGACTCATCACAGGGCAGATACGACGGTCACACAGTTGAAGCTGGCGAAAACTACATCGTAGTTGACGGCAAAAAAATCATTATCTATTCAGAACCCAAAGCTGCAGATCTTCCCTGGGGCGAAATCGGTGTTGATGTTGTTTTAGAATGCACAGGTTTCTACTGCTCAAAGGAAAAATCACAGGCTCATATCGATGCAGGTGCTAAGAAAGTTGTTATTTCTGCCCCCGCAGGTAACGACCTTAAAACAATCGTTTACAGCGTAAACGAAGACACACTTACAGCTGATGACACAATCATCTCTGCTGCATCATGTACAACAAACTGCTTAGCTCCTATGGCTAAAGCTTTAAATGACTACGCACCCATCCAGTCAGGTATCATGTCAACAATTCACGCATATACTGGCGACCAGATGATCTTAGACGGCCCCCACAGAAAAGGTGACTTAAGACGTGCAAGAGCTGGTGCTGTAAACATCGTTCCTAACTCAACAGGTGCTGCTAAAGCTATCGGTTTAGTTATTCCTGAACTCAACGGCAAACTCATCGGTTCAGCACAGCGTGTTCCTGTTCCTACAGGTTCAACAACAATCTTAACAGCTGTTGTTAAGGGCACAGACGTAACAAAAGAAGGAATCAACGCTGCTATGAAAGCTGCTGCTTCTGCTTCTTTCGGTTACAACGAAGAAGAAATCGTATCATCAGACGTTATTGGTATCACATACGGTTCATTATTCGATGCTACACAGACAATGGTATCAAAAGTTGCTGACGATTTATACGAAGTACAGGTTGTTTCTTGGTATGACAACGAAAACTCATACACAAGCCAGATGGTTAGAACAATCAAATACTTTGCTGAATTAAACTAATTTAAGCAATCGAGCACCCGAGGGTTTTCTCGGGTGCTTTTTATTTTATAAATAATACTTGCTTATTTTGTATTATTATAATATAATATTAGTAATGATTGTATAATTATAAATTTTGGAGTTGATGTCATATGAATATACTTCTTATTGTAAATCAACAAAAAGATAAAAATTTTGAGCTTGCTAACCATATTATTGATATCATTGGTGATCGCGCAAGTGTTTATGTAAGCGAAGAAGAAAAGAGTGAATTGCTCAAAAAAGTAAATAACATATCCTGTGAAGAGTACAAGAGTATGGATTTATTTTTAGTTTTGGGAGGAGACGGTACATTACTATCTGTTTCTAAACTTGCCGCAAAACTCAAAATTCCCGTTGTGGGAGTAAATCTCGGCAGACTTGGTTTTCTGTCTGAAATAGAAAGAGAAAATCTGGAAAGTGACATAGAAAAACTCCTGTCAGCAGATTTTAAAATTCAGGAAAGAATGATGCTGTCAGCAAAGTTGGGCGATAATGATGATATTTTGGCGCTTAACGATATAACAGTTGCCCGTGAAAGTTCGTTTCTAAAGATTTTAGAATTTGATGTATATCTTGACGATGAGTTTGTGGATCACTTTAAAGCTGATGGTATAATTATTTCTACACCAACCGGTTCAACTGCATATTCATTATCAGCGGGCGGTCCTATTGTAGATCCATCTATGGATGTTATAACAATTACGCCCATTTGTCCACATAAAATGTACTCAAGAGCTATTGTTGTATCAGGTGACAAAAAAGTTACCGTTAAAAACCGTACACAAGACGGCACAAAGGCGATAATTGCTTCTGACAGTCAGATTGTAGGAGAAATCTTAAACGGCGATTCTGTAATCATTTCATCATCACAGGAAAGATTCAGACTTATAAGACTACACGGTTTTAAGTTTTTCAGTGTTTTACACGATAAGCTCATAAAAAAGGAGAACTAAAATGAAATTAAGCAGACATTCAAAAATACTTGATCTTATTTCAAAATATAACATCGATACCCAGGAAGAGCTTGCAAAAAGACTTTCAGAAGACGGATATAATGTAACTCAGGCTACTGTTTCACGCGATATCAAAGATTTAAAACTTGTAAAAGTATTAGATAACAGTGGCGTTTATAAATATGCTCAAAGCGGTGTAAAAGAAACGACTGCAACAGACAAAAATCTTAATTCTATCTTAGTGAATTCTGTTACTAAAATTGATAACGCTTTAAATACAGTTGTAATAAAAACACATTCAGGTATGGCACAGGCTGTGGGTTATGTTATTGATTCTTTTGGTCTTGAAGAAATTCTTGGTTGTGTTGCAGGCGACGATACAATTATTTGTGTCACAAAGACAGAGAAGAGTGCAAGCTATCTTGCGGACAAGTTGAACTTAATGGTAAAAAACTGATTTTGAGAGGATTGTTAGAGAATGCTTTTTAATTTAAGCATAGAAAATGTTGCACTTATTAAAAAAGCAGATATAGATTTTTCTGACGGATTCAGTGTCCTGACGGGAGAAACCGGTGCCGGTAAGTCTATTCTTATCGGCTCTTTGAACATGCTTCTTGGCGAACGTACTGGAAAAGAAACAATCCGTTATGGTGAAAATTTTGCCTATGTAGAAGGGCTTTTTTATATTGATGATACTACAAAAAAAGAACTTCTTGAATTAGATATAGGAACAGAAGAAGATAATTCTTTGATTATTTCGCGTAAACTTATGTCTGATGGCAAAAACATTTGTAAAATAGGCGGAAAAACCGTATCTGTTGCTGTTTTGCGTGATGTGGGAAAAAATCTCATCAATATTCACGGTCAGCACGACAATCAGGCGCTTTTGGATTCTAAATGTCATATAGACTTTCTTGATGCTTTTTGCAAAAAAGAAAATCAAAAACTTTTTGATGAATTTGAAAATTTTTGTGCAGAACTTGTTTCGAAAAAGAAAGAGCTTCATACTTTCGATATGGATGAAGCTGAAAAAATGCGAAAAATGGATCTCTTACAGTTTGAAATAGATGAAATAAGTAGTGCAAATATAGTTCCTGGTGAAGAAGAGGAACTTAAGTCAAAGAAAAACTTTATAAAAAATAAAGAGCACTTTACAAAGCATTGTGCAGGTGCATTGTCAGTTTTATATGAAAACGATGATGAAACCGCATATAATCTTGTTTCACAAGCATCACGAATGATAGATAAAATTTCTGACGAGAGTTTATCTGAGTTGTCGGAAAAAATCAATGATATATTATACAGAATTGAAGAAGTGGCATCAGATATAAGACATAAACTTGATGCGGTGAATTTTGACGATATTTCGCTTGATGAAATCGAAGAAAGACTTGATATTATTTATCGTCTCAAAAGAAAGTACGGAGAAAGCGAAGAAGCAATACTCAAATACTGCGAAAAAGCACAAAAAGAACTTGATGATATAACTTTCTCTGATGCAAAATGCGCAGAACTTGAAAAAGAGATCGAAACACTTGAAAATAAAACAATGTCTTTAGCAAAAGATATACAAAATGCAAGATTTGATAATGCCAAAATCGTAAAAGAACAGATAAATTCACAATTGTCTGACCTTAATATGAATGGTGCGACATTTGATGTTTTATTCGAAGAATGCGAGCTGAACAAAAATGGTATTGACAGGGTTGAGTTTTTGATTTCCACCAACAAAGGTGAACCTCAAAAACCGCTTAACAAGATCATTTCAGGCGGTGAGTTGTCAAGAATAATGCTTGCACTGAAAAATGTACTGACAGACGGCGACAGTGCAGACACTCTCATATTCGATGAAATTGATACAGGGATAAGCGGTGTAACAGCAGGAAAAGTTGGGGTAAAACTTACAGAAATTGCCGATAAAAAACAGGTAATCTGTGTAACACACCTTCCACAAATTGCATCACTTTCGGACAATCATTTCAAAATCGAAAAGATAACCGAAAATGAAAAGACCAATACATACATTAAATGCTTGAACGAAGAAGAAAAAACCGCAGAAATAGCATATATGATAAGCGGAGACTCTGCATCTGAAACATCACTTGCTCAAGCAAAAGAAATGATAAATAAAAAACTGTAACGTATAATCGTTACGGTTTTTATTTGTTTATACCTCTGTTTTCATAAAGTTTTATCGCACATCAATGAAAAAACAAAAATAGTTCAATATCTTATTTTTATCGTTGAAAAAAGATGTGTGATATGTTATACTAGTGTATAGTATAATTTGTTATATTTTTGCTTATAAATCGAATTGAGGTGTAAAGATGATAAAACGACATTTAACCC
>JAZOSI010000076.1:0-7391 GCA_045657065.1 Congzhengia sp.
CATTGCTTACTACCTGATAGAATGCACTTGTCATTTTTCTTCCCTCCATACGAGTTTGCCATCTTTAAATGTTGCCATACATTTACCAAAAACTTTCGTCCCCGTAAATGGCGAGCTTTTTCCCATTGACTTAAAGTCATCAGGATTTATTTCGTATTCACATTCAAGATCAAAAACCGTAAAACCGCTATCTTTGATCCCAAAACGCTTTCTGGGGTTTATCGCCATAACTTCTACGAGCTTTTCTAATGTTATGATGCCTTTTTTAACAAGGTGTGTATACATAACAGCAAATGCCGTCTCTAACCCTACAACACCCATCAGGCTCTTTTCCAAACCTTTTCCTTTTTCTTCAGCACTATGTGGTGCGTGGTCTGTGGCAATCATATCTATCGTTCCGTCAATGACACCCTCAATAAGCGCTAACCTGTCACACTCAGACCTGATAGGCGGATTCATTTTAAAACGCGCATCTTCTTGTATGTCCATATCATTTAAAACAAGATAATGTGGCGCTGTTTCGCAGGTTATATCTACACCTTCTGCCTTTGCTCGTCTGATTATACCCACACTTTCGGCAGTTGATATATGACATACATGATAACTAACACCTGTCTTTTTCACAAGCTCTATATCCCTTGAAATCTGCTCATATTCACTTTCAGAGCAAATTCCTCTGTGACCGTGGGCGCGTGCATACTCACCATCGTGAATGTAGCCACCGCGTAAGAGTTCATTTACTTCACAATGAGCAACAATCATCTTGCCCAATGACTTTGCTTTTCTCATTGCCTCTTCCATCAACTCGTCACTCTGTACTCCTCGCCCGTCATCAGAAAAAGCGATAACGAATGGTGCGAGTTTTTCCATATCAGAAAGTGTTTCTCCCATCTGACCTTTTGTGATAGTACCGTAGGGATGAACATTGATTTTTGCATCTTTTTCTATTTTATCTAACTGTACTTTTAAATTATCAAAACTATCAGGACAAGGGTTAAGATTTGGCATAGTGCACACATCGGTATAACCACCGCAGGCTGCCGCCAAGCTTCCTGTCTCTATGGTTTCCTTATATTCAAAACCCGGTGTTCTGAAATGAACGTGAACATCGCAAAAAGACGGAAAAGCAACACAACCGCCTGAGTTTATATTTTCTTTTATATCGCAAATTTTTCCGTCAAAAAACCTGATTTCGCTCACGAAAATCACTTCCCTTTACAAAAAGTACAAATAAAAAGGCCTTGTTGATAAAACAAGGCCTTAATTCCTGCACAAAACCGATGTAATCAAAACCTTGTCGATAGCCCACGGCTACCTTAAGATTATCATATCTATTTTAACATATACGATAGTTTGTGTCAACAAATTAAAAGATTTTATTGAGTTTTTATTAAGCTTTTTTTGTAATCTTCCAGAGCCTGCTTTCCCGTTTCTGTTACTGGCATAATCCAGCGTTTTGACAAGAAGTGCCTGATGCACAAAATTGCCTTTAACCAATCTTCGAAAATCATTCCCGCAGCATACACCAGAACAAACGGTAATTTAAATACAAACGCACAAATTGCAGCCACCGGAACAGATATAAACCAAAGACAACTAAGGTCATAAATCATTCCCGTCTTGGTGTCACCACCTGAACGAAAAACACCTGTAATTATAAGGTACAGGAAGTTCCTCACGGGAAATTCTATTGCATATACAATCATTATGAGTTTTGCAGTATTAAGCGTGGTTTCGGTAATTGTCCCTGCCATATTAAACACGCTGATGAGATTTCCTCTGAACACCACAATAATAACTGATGCCAGGATTGACGCTATGGGAACTAAAAAAGCAAACCTTTTGGCGTCCTTTAATCCCATTTTTATTTCGCCGCCGCCAATTTCTTGACCAACCATAATACAGCAGGAATTATTTATACCTACAAAGAACGCAAACACGATGTTGTCAAAGGTTTTTAAAATCGTCATTGCAGCATAATATTCATAACCGAGGTTTGAGTAAATTACATTTAATGCAAATGTGCCGAGTCCCCATAGAACTTCATTTATGATAACAGAAAACGCACGACTGTAAAAAAGTACAACATCTTTTCTTTTAAATCCGAAAAGTTCCGATAACGGTGCACATATTACTTCGTCCTTTTTGTACATCATAACGCAGAACAAAAGCACAGGTCCAACCCACGCTGAAATACAGGTAGCTAAAGCCGCACCTTCTATTCCCATTTCGGGTAAACCGAATGCACCGAAAATAAGTCCGTAGTCCAAAAATGCATTAAGAACCGTGGTGACAAGTGATATATACATGGGAAGTTTTACTCTTGCTGTTGAACGAAGATACACACCCATTACCTGATTAATAACGATTGCAGGATATGAAAAAACAGCAATTTTTAAGTATCTTGAACCTACATCAAGAACCTGTATATCACGGTTAAATATGCTTATAATCTGCTTTGGAAAAAGAAATCCTGCAAAGGCGAAAAGCAATGCCGCAATACTCAAAAAGAAAAGTGTGATGCCGTAGGTCTTCTTTATACCCTCTGCATTTTTATCTCCGAAGTACTGTGCAAAAAACACCGCAGCCCCCGACGAAAAACCAAACATTGTAAGGTTTAAAAGCCAGCTCCACTGCCCTGCCATACCGACGGACGCCAGACTTACATCGCCGAGCATACTTACCATCAGGGTGTCAACAAGTACAAAAGAGCTTATAAGCAGGTTTTGTATTGCCATAGGAACAGCAAGACTTATTACATTTTGCCAGTATCTTTTTCCGCCTAATAACCTTCTTAACATATTTCCTCCATTAAAATCGGGTGCTGTAGCAGCACCCGATAAAAAACTATTTAACTCCGAATAATAAATCCTCGTATGTGGGATAGGGCCAGTAATCACTTGCTACAACTTTTTCAAGCTCGTCAGCATACGTTCTTATTATTTCCATATCCTTTATGATAATGTCTCTATTAAATATTGCCTTTTCTTCTGCATTAGGAAGTTTCTTTAAGTCTTCTCTGTGACCTTCTAATCTTTCTACCACATCATAAATTTCTTCACAAAGCCCTGAAATCTTTTTGATGAGTTTAGTTTCTAAAGGACTCTTCATTCCGATTGCCTTTTTGTTCTTTGCAATTTCAGATAAATCCTTTACATAGAGAAGTGATGACGGCACAACATCCTGCTTAATCATAGCGATTATTGTACGCGCTTCAATGCGGATTGTTTTGTTGTAAATTTCAAGCAGAATATCATGACGAGAGCGCATTTCTACTTCTGTGAATATGCCGTGCTTTGCAAAGAGGGCAATATTTTTGTCAGACAAGAAATGTGAAAGGGCATCAACTGTGGTCTTGTAGTTACAAAGTCCACGAGCCTCTGCTTCTTTTTCCCATTCTTCGCTGTAACTATTTCCACTGAATATTATACGCTTGTGCTTCTGAATAGTTTCCTTGATTAAATCGTGTAAATCTTCTTCGAAGTTTTTACTGTTTTCAAGCTTGTCTGCAAACTGACAGAGAGTTTCTGCCACGATTGTATTTAATACTACATTGGCATCAGAAATGGAATCACTAGCGCCAACCATTCTGAATTCGAATTTGTTTCCTGTAAATGCAAAGGGTGATGTTCTGTTTCTGTCTGTTGCATCTTTTTTGATTTTGGGAAGAACAGATACGCCTACATTGAACTCTTCTTTGCCTTTATGTATGTAGTTTTCATCGTCTGTAACTATCGCATCTAAAACTGCCTCTAAATCTTCGCCCAGGAACATTGAAACGATGGCAGGAGGAGCTTCAGCAGCACCAAGACGGTGGTCGTTGCCTGCAGTTGCAACACAGATACGGAGCAATTCCTGATAATCGTCAACTGCTTTTATAACTGCAGTCAGGAATGTTAAGAACTGTGCATTTTCCATGGGAGATGAACCGGGATCAAAAAGGTTCTTTCCATCGTATGTTGAAATAGACCAGTTGTTGTGCTTACCGCTACCGTTTACGCCCTTGAAGGGTTTTTCGTGAAGAAGACATACAAGGTCGTGCTTGTGAGCAATCTTCTGCATAACCTCCATAGTAAGCTGATTATGATCTGCCGCTATATTTGTTGTAGCATATATAGGTGCAAGCTCGTGTTGTGCGGGTGCACCTTCGTTGTGTTCTGTTTTTGCTGTTACGCCAAGCTTCCAGAGTTCTTCATCCAAGTCTTTCATAAATGCGCTTACTCTGGGCTTTAAGCTGCCAAAATAATGATCATCAAGTTCCTGACCCTTGGGAGGCTTGGCACCGATTAGAGTTCTGCCTGTAAAGATAAGGTCCTTTCTTGCGTCAAACATATCGCGCTCAACTAAGAAATATTCCTGTTCTGCGCCAACTGTTGACATTGCGCCTTTTACATCTTTGCCAAAAAGCTTTAAAACTCTTAACACCTGAACATTTAAAGCTTCCATAGAACGAAGCAGAGGTGTTTTTTTGTCAAGTGCTTCACCGCTGTATGAATAAAAAGCAGTAGGAATACAGAGTACTCCCTCTTTTATAAATGCATAGGATGTGGGGTCCCAGGCAGTGTATCCACGGGCTTCAAATGTGTTTCTGAGTCCTCCGTTGGGAAAACTTGACGCATCAGATTCACCCTGAACAAGCTCTTTGCCTGAAAATTCCAATATAACACTTCCGTCTTTTGTGGGAGAAATGAAGCTATCGTGTTTTTCCGCAGTAATACCGTTTAAAGGCTGGAACCAGTGTGTGTAGTGGGTTGCACCCAATTCTACTGCCCAGTCTTTCATAGCTGATGCCACATCGTCTGCTATACTTTTGTCGATAGGCTTACCTACGGAAATAGTTTTTTTCAGCGTGTTATAGGTTTCCTCCGGCAGACGCTCACGCATCACGCTTTCGTTAAAAACCATAGAGCCAAAAATTTCTTCGATTGCTACCATTTTTATTCCTCCTTATAAAAGGTCAAAATATCTCAAAATATACTAATTTTATACTAATAATTGTATATTTAAACACCATATTTGTCAACAAATTTTTAACTTTTGAAATTAAATTGTAAGAAAACTTGAAAAACACATTCGGATTTGTTAAAATAGTATTATCACTTGCAGAAAGGAACACGGTATGCCTAAATTTTTTATAAAAAAAGAAGACATCGAAAAGAACACCGTTACCGTCACAGGTCAGGATGCCACACATATATCAAAAGTTTTACGGCACACCGTTGGTGACACGCTCACACTTTGCGACGGTGAGGGCACGGATTTTAGCGCCGAAATTACAGAATGCACAAAGGAATCTGTGACGCTTAAAATCACAGATACTATCCCCTGCCTTGCCGAACCTGAAATTTCAGTCACGCTCTTTCAGGGACTCCCCAAACAGGGCAAGATGGACTACATAATAGAAAAATGCACAGAGCTCGGAATCACCCGAATTGTTCCCGTTGCTATGAAACGCTCGGTGGCAAAGATTGAGGACAAAAAATCAGAAACAAAAAAACTCGAACGCTGGAGAAAAATTGCCGCTGAATCTGTAAAACAGTGCGGCCGCGGCAAAATTCCTGAAGTTACAGAAGTAATGACCGTGGATGAGGCGATTAAATTTTCTGATAATTTAGACTTAACCCTTGCTGCTTACGAAAATGAACAGGAAATAAGCTTAAAGTCGGTTTTAGAAAAAAACACACCCGAAAGCATCGGTGTTTTCATCGGTCCCGAGGGTGGCCTTGACGATAAAGAAATCGAAAAGTTCAAGTCAAAAAATATCCCCTCCGTAACTTTGGGAAAAAGAATCCTGCGTACAGAAACCGCAGGACATACGGTGCTCACCACCATAATGTACGAATATAATGAATTTGAATAATATAAAGGAAGGTCTTGAAATGGAAAAGAAATTTATCACAAGAGAACAAAAAGAAAAAGTTTCAAACAGACTGGTTTTAAACTTTGGCATATTGTTAGCAGGTGCTTTGATTATGCTTTATGTTTATAACTTCGTATCAGCAGGTTACTGGAATTCTGTACAGAACGTACTGTTAGTACTGGGAATTATCTTTGCTGTTGGTGCTGTTGCTACATTTATTCTCGGCAAGAAAAAATGCCCCTGCCTTACAAAATACGCTCCCATTTTACTTGGTTCATTTATTGTTTGCGGAATTGTTGCATCAACAAAATTCATTGCGTCATTCCCCATTAAAACTGCGGTTATCTCAACATTTATTGTAATGGCAGTATACTTTGTTGTTATGGCAATCTACACAGCTATCTATATGAAAACTCATACAGTTCTGATTGAAAAGAAAAAAATCCAACACAAGAAGAAAAGAAAGTAAAATAAAACGGCTCGTGTTACACGAGCCGTTTTATTTTACATAAACAAACACAACAAAATTGGTAAAAACATCGCAGGTACATAATTCATAACCTTGATCTTTGTACCTACCAGCATATTAAGCCCTAACGCTATAATCAAGAGCGAACCCACACAGGTCATTTCTGCGATTACCACATCTGAAAGATACGGTCCTACGAATTGTGCCAGGACTGTTATGATTCCCTGATACAAAAACACCATAACCGCAGAAAACATAACGCCAATTCCCATAGAAGCAGTAAATATAACAGAACTTATAAAGTCAAGCAAAGACTTTGAGAAAAGTATCTCATGATTGTTGTTAAGACCGCTCTCGAGAGAGCCGAGAATCGCCATTGCACCTACACAGAACAAAAGACTTGTAGTCACAAAACCTTTTGCAAATGTGTTTTCCTGAGATTTGTCTTTTATTAATTTATCTTCTAATTTTTTACCCAGTGAATTCAACCTGTCATCAAGTTTCAAAAGCGTTCCGATAAAAGCTCCCACTGCCATAGAGATTATTGCAACAAGAGTTTTTTCTCCCTCCAAGCATCCTTCTATTCCTATAAAAAGAACGCAGAGAGCCACTGCTTTCATTATGGCATCGGAAAATTTTTCAGGTATCCCTTTTTTCAAAAGTAACCCTATTCCGCTACCGATAACTATGGCTATTGCGTTTACTATTGTACCTGTCATTGTGTTCACCTCGCCTTTTATTTTTGCATAAATTACAACCTTTGTCAAGATGAAACACCGTCCCAACGGCGCAAAACTTGACAAAAATGGAACAAAATGGTATAATTCCACCGAGTCAGCTGAATACCCTATCAAAACGAAAAGGAGAAAGTTTCAGTATGAAAAAAATTATAAGCGCATTGTTAGTGGTTTTACTGCTTACCTGCGCAGGCGGTTCTGCCGAAAAACCTATAACGGTGGAGGTCAACAAAGCGGAAGTTTTATTTGATACTCCGCCCGTAAATGTAAACGGCAGAATTTTAGTCCCTGTAAGAGCGATCTTCGAATCTATGGGGGCAACTGT
>JAZOSI010000077.1:0-3194 GCA_045657065.1 Congzhengia sp.
TCACTATAAGCTTGACAACTTAACCGCATTTGTTGACTTTAACGGTCTTCAGATTGACGGTAACGTTGCAGACGTTATGTCACCTCTTCCTATTGATGGTAAGTTTGCGGCATTCGGCTGGAATGTAATTGTTTGTGACGGACACGACTTTAATGCATTACTTGATGCGATAAACGAAGCAAAAGCTACAAAAGGCAAACCTACAGTGATCGTTATGAAAACTGTTAAGGGTAAGGGCGTATCTTTTATGGAAAATAACGCAGGCTGGCACGGAAACGCACCTAATGAAGAACAGTACAATCAGGCAATAGCAGAAATAGATGCCGAAATCGAAAGAATTAAGGAGGGTGCATAAAATGGCAAAGACAGCAACACGTGAAGCATACGGATTGGCATTAGCTGAATTCGGCGAAAAATATGATATTGTTGTTTTGGATGCAGACCTTTCTAAATCAACAAAAACAGATACATTCAAGAAAAAATTCCCCGAGAAGTTTTTTAATACAGGTATTGCAGAAGGCAATATGATGAGTACAGCTGCTGGTATTGCTGCTTGCGGAAAAACAGTGTTTGCAAGCTCATTTGCAATGTTTGCAGCAGGCAGAGCGTTCGAACAGATAAGAAACGGCATCTGCTATCCCAAACTCAATGTAAAAATCGGCGCAACACACGCAGGTATTTCAGTTGGCGAAGACGGCGCAACACACCAGTGCCTAGAAGATATCGGCATTATGCGTACAATTCCCAATATGGTAATCTTAAACCCTGCAGATAAGGCAGAAACAATTTTAGCTGTAGAAGCAGCTATCAAGCACGACGGTCCTGTATATTTGAGATTTGGCAGACTTGCAGTTCCTGAAATTTTTGACCGTGATACATATAAGTTTGAAATTGGTAAGGGTGTAGAAATTAAATCAGGTACAGATGTTACAATCATTGCAACAGGTCTTATGGTACCCGAAGCAATGGATGCAGCAGACAAGTTAGCCGAGGAAGGCATTTCTGCTCGTGTTATCAATATGGCAACAATCAAACCTATCGACAGAGCAATCATCGAAAAAGCCGCTAAAGAAACAGGCGCAATAGTTACAGCAGAAGAACACAATGTAATCGGTGGCTTGGGTAGTGCAGTTGCAGAAGTTCTCTGTGAAACAACACCCGTTCCTATGTTAAGAGTAGGCACACAGGACGAGTTTGGACAGTCAGGTAAACCTGCAGAACTGTTGGAACTCTATGGTTTAACTGCAGAAAACATCAAGAACAAAGCAAAAGAAGTAATGAAACTCAAAAAATAACTAAAAAAAACAAGGACTTTTCTTCGGAAAAGTCCTTGTTTTTTACTTTTTAGGTAACAAGCATACCTCATGCTTACTTGTAGAAAGAACTACTGATGTACGGGTAAGTGATACACCCTGTAATGACTTTATAAAGTTAAGTCTTTCTTCCAATGCTTTAGCGGAAGTTGTGATAACTTTTATAATAAAGTCGAAGTCACCTGCAATGTAGTGACATTCTACGATTTCTTCCTGCTCATTTACAATTTTGCAGAAATCTTCGTTGTATTTCGGATGTTCAAGTCTTACGGAAATAAATGCTGTAAGCTCACGACCTGAAACATTCTGATTTATTATAGTAGTGTACTGGGAAATTAAACCAGATGCCTCTAATTTTTTAATTCTTTCAATTACCGCCGATGTGGACAAATTAATTTTCTCGCCGATGTTTGTGGCGTTTTCTCTGGCGTTTTCTTTTAAACAACATAAAATCTGATAATCTAATGAATCCATAACAATACCTCCACTATTTCTACTTAATTATAATAAAAAAACATTATAATGTAAATACAAAACACAAAAAAATTTTTGCTAAATAAAGAAACAAAGGACAAAGACCGCACGAAGTGCGGTCTTTTTTGAAGAGTACATATAAGGGGAGGAAAAAGCAATACAAATTACATTGCTTTTTTCATTTTAAGCTTTATTGAGTCTGAAATCATAGCGATAAATTCGCCGTTTGTTGGCTTGCCTTTGTTGGTGTCTATGGTGTAACCAAAAATGTCGGTAAGAATTTCTTCACGACCTCGATTCCAAGCAACCTCGATAGCGTGTCTTATTGCACGCTCAACACGGGACGATGTGGTGGAAAAATTCTTCGCAACGGTTGGGTACAAAAGCTTGGTAATTGAATTTATAAATTCGTCGTTTTTAATGCAAAGTCCGATTGCTTCACGAAGATAACTATAACCTTTTATGTGTGCGGGAACGCCTATATCGTGAATAATATCTGTGATGACACTCTCTAAATTGCTTTCGGTAATAGGCGCATCTGATGCAGATATTACAGATGCAGGGACAGGTGTTACGGCACAAGCTTCAAGGATTCTCTGCTCTATATCAGAAAAAGCGCAGGGCTTCATTATATAGTACTGTGCACCCAGTGAAAATGTCCTCTGGACAACCTTATCGTTGCCGATGGCAGAGTACATAATTATTTTGGTTTGAATGTTTTCATCACGTAGCTTTTCTAAAAGCCCAAGACCGTCAAGCTTTGGCATAACAATATCTAAAATTACCGCATCGGGCTTTTTTGATTTTATAAGTTCTAAACCTTCCAAACCGTCAGATGCGGTACTGATCAGTTCAATTTTTTCGTTATTTTTAAAATATTCACGAAACCCTTCCGTTATTTCTTTGCTGTCATCGATTGCGACTACTTTAATCATTTTTCTCCTCCTGATTATTAAAAATTGGAAATAATTTACAATTTCGACAATCTAATTATAGCACGCGTAAATTGTAAAATTCAAGAGCAAATTTCCAGAAAATGGTAGCAAAATGACGCATTATAGAATATGTTTCACTCATCTTTCAGACACAATGCACACCTGACAAAATTCGACGAAACAAAATGTTTCAAAAAGAAACCCCGCTCGGAAACCGAGCGGGGTTTTACATATTATTCGAGATAATCTTTTAATTTTTTGCTTCTTGAGGGATGGCGTAATTTACGAAGGGCTTTAGCTTCAATCTGTCTGATACGCTCTCTTGTTACATCAAACTCTTTACCAACCTCTTCCAATGTTCTTGCTCTGCCGTCTTCTAAACCAAAGCGGAGTTTTAATACCATTGATTCTCTGGGTGATAATGTATCTAAAACACTGCTCAACTGTTCTTTTAAGAGCATAAAAGATGCAG
>JAZOSI010000078.1:0-5004 GCA_045657065.1 Congzhengia sp.
TATAAAAGGAAAGACAGAACTTAACAGTCACTACCCGAATGATATAGCATATAATATATTAGTTTATGGCGAATTTGCATTCGGAAAAAAAGAATACATAGACCCTGTTATAAAGGAAATCTTAAAAAAACAAAACATAGAAATTATAAATATCAATCAAGGTTATGCAAAATGCTCCTGTGCAGTCAGTGATAAAGGGATTATCACTGCAGATACTGGCATTTATGACGAACTCACAAAAAATAGCATCAATGCTTTGAAAATTACGCCTGGATTTGTAAAGCTTTCAGGATACGACTACGGTTTCGTTGGTGGTGCATCGGGCGAAATAGACGGCATTTTGAGCTTTTTTGGCGATGTGTCAAAACATCCTGATTTTGAAAATATCAAAAACTTTTGTGAATTTGATTTTATATGCGATTTTCCTCTTACAGATGTAGGAACAATTTATTGTATTTAAATTAAAAAACTACAGATAATAGTTTCGAAAACAAATTTAACGAGGTGAATTTTGCTTGATAAAATTAAGCTTTCGAAATGATAAAACGCTTTTAGGCGAGCGTATAGTATCAACGAGAAAATTCCCTGTAAAAACTCTTATCTGCGACAAAACAAGAACCTATGCAACGGTAGATTTAAGCGACGAGAAGGTTTTTGACGATTATATAAAGAATTTATCGCTTTATGTAATAAAAAAATACGAAAATAAAATCTTGAAAAGAATTATCAAGAAAAACTATCCCGAAATACCAAATTTTGCAATATCAGAAATAATCGACCTGAAAAAAGATACAGATTTAAAACCCAGACAAAAACTTGTAGAAAAAATATTGAAAACATATTTTTGTGACCACGAAGAAGGAAATGTGGAAGGGATTGTAAGGTTTCGCTTTTCTGAGTACAAAAAAATGCTCAGGAAATTAGCGGATGAATTAGTTGATATTTATTATCTGAACCGTGAATATGAAGATTTTGTAGAGCTTTTAAGGTATTTTGTAAGCGTGCAGGATTTTCGGCCTGAACTTGTGTATATACGGGTTTTACCCAATGGGACATATCTGATTTTTGATAAGAATAAAAATGATATAACTAAAAAATGTCTTCAGGAATTTGCATCAACCGAAGAAATCAACGATGTAAGCTTTGACGATTTGCTGATAAGTGTTTTAATAACTCTGGCTCCTGAAAAAATGATAGTGGAGAATAGTGAAAACATTAAAAATATACAGCTTTTTGAAACAATAGAAAGAGTTTTTGAAAATGTAGAATATAAAAAATAGAGAAAACGCGCGATATGCGTTTTCTCTATTTTTTATATATGGGTGAAGTAAGAAAATCCAACCCTGCTTTTTTGTTTGTAAGAGTGGAGTAGATATCTGTAGCAAGTAAATCTTTTTCAAACATCACCTCGTAATCAGGACTGTCGGGTTTTGCGTCTGCAACTTTCGTGATAATCGGAAGTGAAGATTTCTTCTTTATATAAGAAAGTAAAGATTTGCCTCGTTCATTAAATGCGAGTACACGAATGTACTGAGGCGGGATTTCTGTATGTTTTTCCTCAATCTCGAGCAGAGAATTCACGATTACACGGTCAATTCTGGTTCTTGTATAGCGTTTTGACTTTACACTTTCTGCGAGGTCTTCGACAGTGGTCGACACCTGTGAAGCTTTTTTGAATTTATTCTCAAGTCCCTCGCTCATATCACATATCAACTGTAAAGTTTCGAGCTTTTCTTTTCTGAAATGGTGTAGTACCAAAGCGTCAAAAATGCCTTTATCATAGGTTTTTCTCACCTGTGTAGGCACAGAAGCGCTGACATCTTCATTCTTTTCCATTCTTTCACGAATAGCAGATGCAGAAGCAAAATCAAAGTTTCTTTTGTGAGTGTACGGTTTGATTTTACTCTTTATACTCTCTATGGCATTTATATATTCGACCGAGAGAATATTGTTGGGATTTGAAATCAACTTATCATCAATGTGAGAGTAGTGCGCTTTTAAAACATTAGTTCTCGCAACGGGAAAACTCGTTCCCTCTCTCATTTCTTTTTCTATAAGAGCATTGAATTCTTCGGAATTTAAAATTTCTGCACATTCTTTGAGTTTTTCTATATTGCCACATTCACTTCCGAATGCAAGCATATCTACAACACCAAGACTATCAGCTAATTTTACACCACCCATAGCAAAACGCTGGGCGGATTGTGTTGCGTATACTGTCGGCAATTCTATTACAAGATCGGCTCCATTTATGATAGCGTCTTCGGCTCTTGTCCATTTATCATATACTGCAGGAGCACCCCTTTGTACGAAACTGCCACTCATGATGCAGATAATGGCATCTGCATCTTTTTTTACAGTATCAATTTGAAACTTATGACCGTTGTGAAAGGGATTATATTCACAAATAATTGCTGCAACCATTATCGCACCTCCTTATACAAATAAACCACCGGAAGAGTATTCCGGTGGTTATATTGTTAGTTTAAATAATTATTATTTAACCATGCTTGCAACTTCTTCAGCAAAGTTGTCTTCTTTCTTTTCAATGCCTTCGCCTTTTTCAAATCTTACGAAGTCAACGATTTTGATTTCTGTTCCTAAAGCTTTAGCAATGCTGTCAGCATATTTTGCAACTGTTAATTCGTCATCTTTGATGAAAGCCTGATCAACGAGACAGATTTCTTTGAAGTACTTGTTGATACGACCTGCAACCATCTTTTCAGCGATGTTAGCGGGTTTGCCTTCGTTCATAGCCTGAGCCATTAAGATTTCTGTTTCTTTAGCAACAACGTCAGCAGGAACTGCATCACGGTCTAAGTACTGAGCGTTGAAAGCAGCGATCTGCATTGCAACGTCACGAGCAAATTCTTTGAATTCAGGAGCTTCTGCTTTTGAAGCGTCTGCTACTTCGAATTTAACCATAACACCGATTTTGCCGCCAGCGTGGATGTATGTTTCAACAACGCCATTGAAACGCGCAAATCTTCTGATTGACATGTTTTCGCCGATTGTAGCGATTTTGTTTACCAAAGCATCTTTAACTGTGCCTTCGCCTGCAATGAAGTTTTCAGCTAAGAGAGCGTCAACGTCAGCGGGGTTGTTAGCGTTAATCTGCTTTGCAACGTCTGCAACGAACTGTAAGAATTCATCGTTTTTAGCAACGAAGTCTGTTTCAGAGTTAACTTCTAAAACAACACCTACGCCGTTTTCAACGTTAGCGTAAACGATACCGTCAGCAGCAACTCTGCCTGATTTCTTTTCAGCAGTAGCAAGACCTTTTTCTCTTAAAAATTCTATAGCTTTTTCCTGATCACCGTCTGTAGCAGAGAGAGCTTTTTTACAATCCATCATACCGCAGCCTGTGATTTCTCTTAAAGTTTTAACATCAGCAGCTGTAAAAGCCATGATAATTACCTCCAAAAAATGATTATTCGCTGATTTCTTCAGCGTTTTCTTCTACAACAGGGGGAAGAGCATCTGCACCCTGGTTGCCTTCGATAATAGCGTTAGCAATTGTAGAAGCGATAAGTTTTACGGCGCGGATAGCATCATCGTTGCCGGGAATTACATAATCAACATCTTCGGGATCACAGTTTGTGTCAACGATAGCAACAACGGGGATACCGAGTTTCTTTGCTTCTTCGATAGCAATCTTTTCTTTTCTGGGGTCAACAACGAATAAAGCGCCGGGAAGCTTTTTCATATCCTTGATACCGCCAAGGTATTTTTCAAGCTTGTCACGTTCAGCTTTTAAGTTGATAACTTCTTTCTTGGGGAGAAGATCGAATGTGCCGTCTTCTTCCATTTTTGTGAGCTGTTCTAATCTTTCGATTCTTTTTTTGATTGTTTTGAAGTTTGTGAGCATACCGCCGAGCCAACGAGCGTTAACCCAGTACATACCTACACGTTCAGCTTCTTCTTTGATAGAATCCTGAGCCTGCTTCTTTGTACCAACAAAGAGAACTTCTTTACCTGATTCAGCTACTTCCTTTACGAAAGCGTAAGCTTCTTCGATTTTCTTAACGGTTTTCTGCAAGTCGATGATGTAGATACCGTTTCTTTCTGTGAAGATGTACTCAGCCATTTTGGGGTTCCATCTTCTTGTCTGATGTCCGAAATGGACGCCTGCTTCGAGCAGTTGTTTCATTGAAATTACTGACATTTAAGTCACCTCCGGTTTTATTTGCAATCCTCCACACAAGTCATACCAAAAAGGAACCCTGGTTGTAGGGCACCGCCTTTTTAGTCATTGCGTGTGCGTATTTTTGCCTTAAATACTATACCACAAAGATTATTATTTTGCAAGTACTTTTTTTATTTTTTTAAAAAAAACTGTAAAATATGAAAAAATAGTGGAAAAACGCGCATTTTAAGGAGTTTTACGACAGTAATTTTATTGACAATCTTACTATAATATATTATAATACTATGATAATGATATACAAGCGAAGTTTGTGCTTGATAGTTTCGGGAGGTTAAAAAAATGTCTGACAAAAAAAGAATAGTAATAAAAGTAGGCACATCATCTTTGACCTACGATACAGGTAAAATAAATATAAGACAGATAGAACTGTTGTCACAGGTTATTTCTGACCTTTGTCACAGCGGTTGTGAAGTAGCACTTGTTACCAGTGGTGCTATCGCTGTTGGTATGAGTAAGCTTGGTTTTAACGAAAGACCGAAAGAAACAAGCGAAAAGCAGGCAGCATCTGCGGTGGGACAGAGTGAACTTATGAGCCTTTATGGAAAGTTCTTTTCCCAATACGGTAAAGACACAGCGCAGCTTCTTCTTACAAAGAACATTTTAGACAATGAAGAAAGACGCACAAATGCTATAAATGCTTTCAACACACTTTTTGAATGGGGCGTTGTGCCGATTATAAACGAAAATGACGTAATATCTACTGCCGAAATCAAATTCGGTGACAATGATACATTGTCAGATGTTGTTGCAGAACTTATTGATGCAGATATTTTAATCATACTTTCTGATATTGACGG
>JAZOSI010000079.1:0-2244 GCA_045657065.1 Congzhengia sp.
GGTTGTGGCTTTTACCTTTTCGCCTGATTTTTCTAATCTTTCTACACATTCTGCTGAAAAGAGAGATGCAAAACCATCAAGGATTTTTGAACCTGCTGCGGTTTTTACACCTTTTCTGAGAATTGTTTCGTCAACGGCGATTGTGCCGCTTTTATCAATTATTTCTTTAAAAAATTTCATCCTACACACCTCACTTTACAAGTCTTGGTACTTGCCAGCTGTCGTCACTGCGTTCGGGAGCACCGGAAAGCAAATCTTCACGTGAGAAAGGTTGCTTGCGGGCATCTTCACGAAGCACGTTTGTCATTGGCATTACGTGTACCATTTCTTCTACATTTTCTGTGTCAACAGTTGCAAGTTTTTCTTCGCTTGCTTTCATCGATTCAAAAATTTCTTTCACCTTTGCTTCTTCATCGTCTGTTAAAGCAATCTGGTTTAACTGCTGTGCATTTGAAAATGTAGAACGCTTTGTCTGTGCGGTTTTAGCGGATGTGCCTGCTTCGGTGTTTCTCTGTGCAAGAGCACTGCCTGTTCCGAGCAAGTGAACATCTTCCAACTGCTGATTTGTAACATCCCCGGGAGCACCAAGGAGTAAATCCTGTGCGTTTCCGTTTAAGGGGAATGCGATAACGTCTAAAATCTTTTCTTCGTCTGTGAGTAACATTACCATACGGTCAATACCCGGCGCCATACCTGCATGAGGGGGAGCACCGTACTGGAATGCATTATATAAAGCGTTAAATCTTTTCTTTAATTCTTCTTCGCCGTAGCCTGCAATTTCGAAGGCTTTTTTCATTATATCTACGTCGTGGTTACGAACTGCACCTGACGCAAGCTCGATGCCGTTACCAACAAGGTCGTACTGGTAAGCTAAAACTTCTGTGGGGTCTTTAGTCAAGAGCGCTTCCATACCGCCCTGAGGCATTGAGAAGGGGTTATGAGTAAAGATTGTTTCGCCTGTTTCTTCGTCGTTTTCGTACATGGGGAAGTCAACTACGAAACAGAATTCGAAAGCGTCGTCTTTTATTAAATTAAGCTGTTCTTCCTTTGCAAGCCATGTACGGATGTGGCCTGCTTTCTTTTGTGTGTCGTTTTTCTTGTCGTCACAGATAAAGAATAAGGTCTCGCCTTCTTTTACGCCTGTAATCTGCGTGATTTCAGTTTTCTGGGCGTCTGTTAAGAATTTTGCGATAGGTCCTAAGAACTCGCCATCTCTTAATGTGATGTAACCAAGACCGCCCAAACCAACTTCAGGTGATGTTGCAAATTTTAATGAATCTTCAAAGAATTTCTTTGATTTTCCTGTACAGTCAGCAACAATACCGCGAACAGGACGGCCCCTGAATGCAGGGAAATCAACACCTGCAAAAAAGTCAGTTAAATCGCAGATGATAAGGGGGTTACGAAGGTCGGGTTTGTCTGAACCGTAGTACATCATAGCATCAGCGTATGTGATACGACGGAAGGGTTTTTCTGAAATTCTTTTGTCGGAGAATTTCTTGAATGTATCGTAAATTACATCTTCACAAACATCTAAAACTTCTTCCTGTGTAGCAAATGCCATTTCAAAGTCAAGCTGATAGAATTCACCGGGTGAACGGTCAGCACGAGCGTCTTCATCACGAAAACACGGTGCTACCTGGAAGTATCTGTCAAAACCTGACACCATAAGAAGCTGTTTGAACTGCTGAGGTGCCTGGGGAAGAGCGTAGAACTTACCGGGGTGCTTACGGCTGGGAACCAAGAAGTCACGAGCGCCTTCGGGAGATGATGCAGTAAGGATAGGTGTCTGCATATCCAAAAATCCCTTGTCTTCCATTTTGTTACGAAGGTGACGGATTATTTTTGAACGAATAACTAAATTTTCATGGTTTTTAGGATTTCTAAGGTCTAAATAACGATATTTTAAGCGAAGCTCGTCTTTGCTCTGTCTTGATGCTCTTACTTCAAACGGGAGCATATTGTTGCTCTTACCTAAAACAGTTAAAGAGTCAGCCAAAAGCTCAACTTCACCCGTTGCGATTTTTTCGTTTACTGTGTCGGGGTCACGCTTTTCTACCTTACCCGAAACCGAAATAACTGTTTCACGGTTTACATCCTTTAAAAAGCTTTCATCGTGTACGACTACCTGTGTTACACCGGTGTAGTCACGTAAGTCAATGAATATAACGCCACCGTGGTCACGAACAACGTCAACCCAACCTGCAAGTTGAACAGTTTGGCCTATATGCTTGTCACAGATGT
>JAZOSI010000080.1:0-6930 GCA_045657065.1 Congzhengia sp.
CCTACACCATTGGCATCATACATTGTTTCTGCCATATCGTCAAGTAAAGTTAAGATGCGGTCGTCAATAACCTCTACATCACGGGATTTCTTTCTCAATGTTTCGTTATCTGTATCTACATTTAAAATTGTTCTCTTAGCCATATTTCCTCCTAAATGGTGTTGTACGGATTATTTTCTATAACCATATTTATATTTTTAGCGTTTTTTATGTGATAAGTTCTGAGTCTTGTAAAAATATTTTGCACTTTATCGCTCATTTTACATTTTACCCAGATTCTCATTCGGTATTTTGATGCGATTTTAGGGATTGATGCATACGTCGGCCCTAAAATTTCAAAATCGCCGATTTGTTCTTTTGTTAGTACTATATTTAAATCTTTTGCGATTGTGCGGGCGTATTCTGTCAGGGCAGTTTCGTTTTCTGAAGTTAAAAGAATTGAAACTATATCGCAAAACGGCGGAAAGTTAAGGTATTCTCTTAAACCTATTTCTTCTTCGTAAAATGAAATGTAGTCCTGATTTTTTGATAAATTCAGGGTGACATTTTCGGGCATATATGTCTGTATTACGGCACGGCCCTGCTTTTTGCCTCTGCCTGCTCTTCCGCAGACCTGGGTAATTAAGTTAAAAGTTCTTTCGTTTGCACGAAAATCATCAATACCTAAACTCTGGTCGGCATTCAAAACACCTACCAAAGTAACATCAGGAAAATCAAGACCCTTTGAAACCATCTGTGTACCCAGCAAAATATCGGTCTTTTCTTCTTCAAACTTTGTAAGGAGTGACTGATGAGCACCCTTGACACCTGTCGTGTCCATATCCATTCTGATGACGGAAGCGGTAGGGAAGAGTTTTTTAATTTCTTCTTCAACCTTTTGCGTACCTGTACCGAATTCTTTGATATATGGACTTCCGCACTCGGGGCAGACGGTAGGTTTTTTCTCGGTGTAACCACAATAGTGACAAGTCAGGGTATTCTTTGTCTTGTGGTGGGTGAGGGTTATATCGCAGTTTTTACATTTTGCCACATAACCGCAATTTCTGCAGGAAACAAATGTGGAAAAACCGCGTCTGTTCAAAAACAGAATAGTCTGTTCTTTTTTTGCTATGTTTTCGGATATTTCATCAAAAAGTGAGCTACTTATACATGAGCGGTTTCCTGATTTCATTTCTTCGCGCATATCGGAAACTGTGACTTCGGGGAGACTTGCCCCTGTTGCCCTAGTGGATAGCGTAAGGAGTGTGTATATTCCACTCTTTGCACGGTAAAAGCTTTCCACAGACGGAGTAGCAGATGCCAAAACGCATACGGCATGGCTTTCGCTCGCACGATAAAGTGCAATATCACGAGCGTGATATGTGGGAGCGTTTTCTGCTTTGTAGCTTGTTTCGTGTTCTTCGTCAATAACGATGATGCCGATATTTTTGATCGGTGCAAAAATTGCACTTCTTGCACCAACGACAACAGTTGCCTCGCCCCGTTTTAACCTTTTATATTCGTCGGCACGTTCGCCTAATGACAGACCTGAATGTATAACTGCGATTTTTTTGCCGAAACGGGAAACAAACCGCGTTACCATCTGTGGAGTGAGAGATATTTCAGGCACTAAAACGATGGCGGTCTTATCCATTTTAAGAGCGTTTTCTATACAATTCAAGAAAACTTCTGTCTTTCCGCTGCCTGTAACGCCGTGAAGTAAAAATGTTTCGTTATTATTAGTTTTTATTGCGTGTGTAATCGTGTTTACACAAGTTTTTTGCTCTTCATTGAGCTCGGGGGATTTTGTAGGCGTAATGCTATCATAATCTAACGGCATACGAAGTGTTTCTATAACTTCTGAACGGATAAAGCCTTTATCTTTTAATGCTTTTATAGCGGCATAGCCTGCACCTGTTATCAGGGTAATGTCTGCATCTGCCACAAAATCATTCTGAATTAAAAGCTCTAAAACCTGCGCTTGTCTTGGTGCTTTTGTTCTTAAAATATCAAGCTGCAAAAATGCTTCATCATAGGGAAGGTTCAAAACTGAACCTCGGATGAATTTGTCATTTACTTTGGTTTTTTGTGTACTTCCAGGGGGAAGTATGGTCTTTATAGCGCTGATATATGAGCAAAAGCAGGTATCTTTTAAATGATTAGCAAGCATCAGCATTTCTTCGTCAAAAAGAGCGTCGGGAGAGGCAAGTGTCGCGATTTCTTTTATGTCGCCGTCGAAAGAAACTTCAGAGCAGCAGGACAAAACGTAGCCGTCGATGAGTTTTTTGCCCCTGCCGAAAGGCACGAAAACATGACTTCCCACCGTAATGTCATTCATCAGGTGCGAAGGTATGCGGTAATAAAAAATTTTATCAATTGTAAGGGCAAGTCTGTTTATGATTACCCCTGCAAAATTACCTTTCATACTTACTCTTCCGTTTCTTTTTGTATTTCGTAAAATGCCTGATTTATATCGTCAAAATCGTATCCGCGTGAAGCGAGATATCTTTTTACTTTCATTATATTTTTAATATCAAAATTTCCTGATAATTTCTTTATGGCAAGTGCTTTCAGGTTTTCTGATACAGTATCGTCAAAATTAAATTTTGATGCAACTTTTTGGGCAATATCTTTTGGGATGCCCTTTTCCTGCAATTTCCACACAACTTGCTTTGGTCCGAATTTTTTGAGGTGGACCAAATCGTGAGCATAGCGGGTTGCGTAGTCTAAGTCATCAATGAGTTTGTATTCTTTTAAAAAGTTTATGGTTTTTTGTACTGTTTCTTCGTCGCCTGTGTGGGCGGAAAGTTTTTCGCGGATTGCTTTTTCTGTGTAACTTCGGGAAGAAATCAATCGTGCTGCGTAGTTTTTTGCATCTTCTGTGAGTGCGCCTGCCTTTATCTCGGCAAGTTTTTCTTCTGTGATTTCGGAACCTTCTGTGAGATTGTGGAGAACAATCGTAAAATTATCTGCACCAAAAGAAAACTCTCCGTCCAAAAAGACAGAAAATCGGGATTTGTTTTTCTTTTGTTGTTCGATTTTTGTGATTTTCATAGGTGCCTCACATTAGTTTAAAGCAGGGCGAAAGTCGCCCTGCTTTATTGTAATTAGTCTTCTTTTGTTTTATCGCAATATACACCCAAGGGGTAGTAGGGCAACATATTCTCTTTGAGCCATGCCATTGATTCAACAGGTGACATACCCCAGTTTGTAGGACAAGTAGAAACCACTTCAACAAGTGAGAAACCTTTTCCGTCAAGCTGTGTCTGGAAAGCTTTTTTGATAGCTTTTTTAGCCTGATTGATGTGGGGAACTGTATCTATTGTTACACGCTCAATGTATGCAGCACCCGATGTTGTAGCAAGCATTTCGCTTACTCTTAAGGGGTGGCCCTGTGTTTTTGTATCACGGCCGTAGGGTGATGTCTGTGTAACCTGACCGGGAAGTGTGGTAGGTGCCATCTGACCGCCGGTCATACCGTAGATTGCGTTGTTTATAAAGATGATGGTGATGTTTTCGCCTCTTGCTGCTGCGTGTACTGTTTCTGCTGTACCGATAGCTGCCAAGTCGCCGTCGCCCTGATAGGTAAATACTACCTTATCGGGATGAACTCTTTTGATACCTGTTGCAACAGCGGGAGCTCTGCCGTGAGCAGCTTCCTGCATATCGCAGTTAAAGTAATTGTAAGCAAAAACTGCACATCCAACGGGAGCAACACCGATTGTGCTTCCTTCGATACCGAGTTCGTCTAAAACTTCTGCTACCAATCTGTGCACAATACCGTGTCCGCAACCGGGACAATAATGGAGAGGAACATCACATAATGCGTGAGGTTTTTTAAATACCTGATTCATTATTTGTCACCTCCGATAATTTTTTTAACTTCTTCAATGATTTCGTTGGGGTAGGGGATGTTACCGCCTGTTCTTCCGAAGAAGTGAACGGGAACTTTGCCGTTTACGGCAAGTTTTACATCTTCTACCATCTGTCCCATACTCATTTCTACACTAAGTACTGCTTTTGCATTCTTTGTGTGTTCCTGATATGCTTCACTGGGGAAAGGCCAGAGTGTAATGGGACGGATAAGACCTGCTTTTATACCCTGTTCGCGGAGTGCGTCTACTGCGTTTTTGCAGATACGTGCAACTGAACCGTAAGCTGTGAGTATGAAATCAGCATCTTCTGTTTTGTATGCTTCGTATTTTTTCTCTGTTGCTTCAATGTGAGCGTACTTTTCATATCTTTCCAAAACTAATTTTTCAAGATAGTCAGGTTCAATGTAAAGAGAATTGATAACATTGTGTGGTCTTTGCATATTTGTACCTGTTGTAGCCCATGTTTTTTCAGGAACCTGTCTTCCTGTGTCTTTCTTTTCGAAAGAAACGGGTTCCATCATCTGTCCGAGCATACCGTCGCCCAAAATCATAACAGGCATTCTGTAAATGTCTGCCATATCAAAAGCGTCAGCTGTCATATCGATGATTTCCTGAACTGATGAAGGTGCCAAAACGATAACACGGTAGTCGCCGTGACCGTGGCCTTTCGTTGCCTGGAAATAGTCAGACTGTGAAGCCTGAATACCACCCAAGCCCGGGCCTGCACGCATAATGTTAACGATAACACAAGGAAGGTCTGCGCCTGCCATGTATGAGAGTGCTTCAGCTTTTAAGCTGATACCGGGTGAAGATGAAGATGTCATAACTCTTGCACCTGCGCCGGCAGCACCGTAAACCATATTTGCAGCTGATACTTCACTTTCAGCCTGTAAAAATACACCGCCTATTTTGGGCATACGCTTTGCCATGTATGCACTGATTTCTGTCTGGGGTGTGATGGGGTATCCGAAAAAGTAACGGCAACCTGATAAAATCGCAGCTTCTGCAACGGCTTCATTACCTTTTACAAGAACCTTTTCTGCCATATTTATTCAATCCTTTCTTGAAATTATTTACTTATTTATAAACCTCAATCGCACAGTCGGGGCATGTGGTAGCACACATTGCGCATCCGATACAAGCGTCAGGGTTTAAAACTGCTGCGGGCTTGTAGCCTTTAGCGTTTAAATTTTCTGATTCGCCCAATACTTTTTTGGGGCATGCGTTGATACAAAGATAGCAACCTTTGCATACGTTTTCTAAAATAACAACTTTTGCCATGATATGATTTCCTTTCTGCTTTAGATTTTAAAAAGCTTTCTTTCTATTTTAAAGAGCTTATTATTTACTTCATCATTAAAGTTTGCATGTATCATAGATACGACATATTTTATGGGTAGATTCATTTCCGCCGCTGCCTGTTTTATAACCTCATAACCCTCTTCAATGATTTCTTTTGTGGTTTCGTCTGCGATATTGGTGTCTGCGATAATCGAAGTGATTTTAAGGCGAGATGAAATCTCAATGTTTTCTTTCATTTCGATTATTTCTTCAACAGTAGAAGACAGAGGTCTGCGTGTATTTACCACAAGGTTCATCTCGTAATCTGCGCGATCGAAAAATTGCTTGTATCTTCCCAGTGCAATCGCACCATCATCGTCACCGCCTACATCTATTACTACCTGGGCGTCAGGCTCGTTGAATATTCTCATCACTTCAGGGGGAAGTACGGGAATGTCAACATTTGTGCCTGCATAGTCAGGTGCAATAACTGTGATGCCTGCGTCTTCTAAAATTGCACGGGCATCATTTGAACGGAAATACGGGTTTACAATGTCTAAATCCACTAAAATTACCTTGTCGTGAGTCTTTTTTAAAAATAACGCGTAGTTTACGGAAAACTCGGTTTTGCCACTTCCGTAATGGCCTACGGTAATGTGTATTTTACTGCTCATAACATAATTCACCATTTAATTCTATTTTATCAAACTACAGTATAACACATTTTTTTAGCTGTGTACAGTATTTTTGATAAAAAAACTACTTTTTCGGCGATATTCCTTAGGGAGAAGTCGGTTTTGGCTTGTTATTTTCCTCTGATAGTGCGCAAAAAAATGCAGACATACGCCCAGTATGCCTGCATTTTTTGTGTCTTCTCTAAGACGAAAAATACCTAACCCAAAACTGCTTCGCACCACAAAAATCTCGATTTTAAGTGCAGAACAAGGAAAAAATTGAAGGAATCCTTGACGGATTTCGAAACTTTTTGACGCAGTTATGTGCCAAAATCGTGGTTTTTGGGCGATTTATACCTAAGGAGTATCGCCGATGCTTCTTTTTTTTCACTTTATTTGCTTTTATGTCCTTGAAATGACATTTTCTTTATGCTAAAATAAAACTATAAGAAGATTTGCAGGTGAAAAATATGAAAAAACTCATTAAAAAATTAATAGGTTTTATACTGCTTGTCTTATTTTGTGTAGGCGGGTTTTATACTGCTATGGGCTACGGCATGTATAAGTCCAGAATAAACGAAAGAAGTATCGAAGAAAGAATAGAAGAAATAAGGGAAGATAAAAATTTTACGCCACTTTCCCAAATTCCTGAAATTTATCAGGATGCCGTTGTATCGGTAGAAGATTCAAGGTTTTATAAACATTCTGGAATCGATATTGTGGCACTTTTCCGTGCGGTGTTTACAAACATAAAGGAAAAGGATTTTGTGCAGGGAGGATCTACCATCTCACAGCAATTTGCAAAAAATCTGCTCTTTTCACATAAGCAGAGCTTATCAAGAAAAATCGGCGAACTTTTTGCAACATACAACATTGAGAAAAACTATGAAAAAGACGAAATTTTAGAGCTCTATATCAATGTGGTATACTACGGTGACGGATACTATAACATCAGGGAAGCGTCACTCGGGTATTTTGGCAAAGAGCCTATGGATTTAAGCGATTATGAGGCGACATTGCTTGCAGGAATTCCCAATGCACCGTCGGTTTACGCACCTACTAAAAATTTGGATTTAGCCCATAAGCGTCAGGATAAAGTTTTAGAATGTATGGCAGAGGAA
>JAZOSI010000081.1:0-3017 GCA_045657065.1 Congzhengia sp.
GCTTTGCACTATTAGTATGTTTAATATCCATAAGCACAGTATCAATATAAGGCAAAAGCTTTTCTATCTTTTCGAAATCTGCAAAGCCCGTAGTTTCAACTGCAGTATTAATTGCAGATTCTTTAGCTGCTCTAAGTAATGCATAAGCAAAATCACTTTGACAAAGCATTTCGCCGCCCGAAAGTGTCATACCGCCACCCGAACGCCTATAATAAGGCATATCTTGCTTTACGGTTTTTAACACTTCACCAACGGTAATATCTCTACCAATAATTTTTTCTTTTCCGTTTTGCATCATAGTCTGAATTTCAAACTTCTGCGATTCAGGGTTACAGCACCATTTACATCTTAAGAAACAACCTTTTAAGAAAATGATTGTTCTGATGCCGGGGCCATCATGTACGGAAAATCTTTGAATGTCAAATATTCTTCCTTTTACATCGTATATGTTCATATATTACATTCCTTGTTCTGTTCTGTTAATAATATCATCCTGAAGCGATTTTGAAAGTGTTGTAAATAGAGCACTGTAACCTGCAACTCGCACAACAAGTCCTTTATACTTTTCAGGATTTTTCTGTGCATCTATAAGTGTTGCACGGTCAACTACGTTAAACTGAATATGACTTCCCTTGCGGTCAAAATATCCGCGAACTAAAGCACAGAAAGATTCAAGTCCTGATGTACCTTTAAGTGCTGAAGGATGGAATTTCATATTAAATAATGTACCGTTAGATGCAATGTGGTGGTCAAGAGTAGAAACTGAGTTACATGAAGCTGTAGGACCGTTTATATCTTTACCTGCAGAAGGTGAAACACCATCTGCAACAGGTGTGTAAGCCAAGCGACCATCAGGTGTAGCGCCAGTCTGAGCACCAAGCGGAACGTTAGCGGATACAGGATAAAGCCCTGCCTGATATGTACCGCCTCTGGGGTTTTTGTATTTTTCTACCGGTTTTGTGTATGTATAAGCTACATCACGGGCAAAAGCATCAACCTCAGGAATATCATTACCGAATTTCGGAACATCGTCAATCAATTCTCGGATTTTTTTGTACTGTGCAGATTTCGGATTTTCAGCACCAGCTGTTTTTACAGCCTGTACGATTCCTGCGATAGTTTCGTCGTCAACTTTTTTACCTGCACGTGCAATCTCAGATGCTACATTTACAACAATCTGTTGAATCTGTTTGTCAGGAATGCCTTCGCCGAAGTTATTCGCCATAGCTTCTTTTAATTCAGAGAGTGTGAATTTCTTTTCTTCGAATACTAACTTTTTGATTGCAAAGAGCGCGTCGGCCATATTAGCAACACCGAATCCCTGGGGACCTGTGAAGTTATAAATCGCGCCGCCTTCCTGAACGGATTTACCTCTGCCGATACAATCTTCAACCATAGAAGAAAGGAAGGGGAGAGGAGCTTTTTTCATATGAGCTACATCTATTGCATTATCAGAGTTAACCATAAGACCGATAAAGTAGCTTGACTGTTCTTTATATGCGTCGTATAATTCTTCGAATGTTTTCATTTCGGCAACATCTCGTGTTTTAGGACCAACCTGAACACCGTTGTCAACACCCTGTGAAAATACTAATTCCATAGGACGACACATATTGAAGAATGCAGCGTCATGCCAACCGTCTGTTTTTCCGCTCTTCTGGGGTTCTACACAACCGATGATGTTGTAATCCAAGGCATCATTTAATGTAAGACCACGGTTAACAAGAGCAGGAATGATAACTTCGTCGTTGTAATAAGCAGGGAGACCGATACCGGTTCGTGTGAGTTCTGCTGCTTTCATCATAAGGTCGTGAGGTGTACCGTTCCACACTCTGATTGAAAGAGAGGGCTGGGGAAGCATTGTGTGCATTGAAGCATTGATACACATAAACGAAAGATCATTTGTAGAATCAATGCCTGATGCTGACTGTCCACCAACGATCAAGTTCTGGAACAAGCTGTAACCTGCAAAACCTTCTGCAGTACCTGCATCACGAACTTTACTTGTGTCATTTAATTTAATCCAGATACAGTCGATAAGTTCCTGAGCAAATTCAGGGGTAATGATGCCTGCATCTAAATCTTTTTTATAATAAGGATACATATACTGGTCAAAGCGCCCGGGAGAGATAGAGTGACCACTGCCTTCTACCTGTATAAGCATCTGTACGAACCAGAATGACTGACAAGCTTCATAGAAGCTTTCAGCACCGTTAGCAGGAACTTTAGAACAGTTCTGTGCAATTCTTACGAGTTCCGCCTTTCTCTTTTCGTCTGTTTCTTTTTTAGCTTCTTCAGCAGCTAAAAGAGCGTATCTGTTTGCAAAGTATATAGCTGCTTCGCAAGTTTCGATTACTGATTCTAAAAATGCACAACGTTCGTTGAAATCAGCCTCTGTAAGGTCATGCTTTGCAAGTTCTTCTTTTGCTTTTTTGATGATACCATTAAAACCAATTTCTAAAACTTCGCCGTAGTTTACTGTAATGTGACCAACACCACCGTATAAGTAGTTACCAGGAGTGAAGATGTTATGTTCCATTGCAGCTTTTGTCTGTTCGTCCATCAATGAGAAAGCGAGCTCTGAAACAGATTTTCCTCTCCAATATTTATGTACTTCACGAAGATCAGCTTTTGCTTTTTCGGAAATATCAAACTGGTCAGCACTTCTGTTTGCAATTGTATCGAATTCTGATTCTAACCATTCAAAAGAATATTCAGGGAATGTCTGACAACTTCTTGAGTTAACAGTAGGTGTACCTACGATAAGTTCGTCAGGACGAATGGTTACAGAGATGTTTTTCAAAATATGCGCAAAAGCAGCGGCGCGTCTTTTAATTATAGGAAGAGCCTCTGTGCGTTTGTATGATTCTGTAAGCAAAACAGCACGTTCGCTTTCAAGCTGAGGTTTCGCATCAAGCAATCTATCAACTAATCTCTCTACACGGTCTGTTTTCGGTGCGTCGTAAATTTTGTAATTATTCATAGCGTTCACCTTTCTCGATTATATTTAGAATCTC
>JAZOSI010000082.1:0-4939 GCA_045657065.1 Congzhengia sp.
ACAGCCCGAAATGAGCGCTTTTGAGGTAACAGACAAACTCATGGAAAAACTTGAAAACAATGATCTCGATGTTATCATCTTAAACTACGCTAACTGTGATATGGTAGGTCACACAGGTATCATTGACTGCGCAGTAAAAGCAGTTGAAACAGTTGACACCTGCGTAGGCAGAGTAAAGGACAAGATTTTAGAAATGGGCGGCGCAATGTTAATAACCGCTGACCACGGTAACGCTGACCAGATGATTGATCCCGATAATCGCGGTCCTTTCACTGCACACACCACATTCCCCGTACCTTTCACAGTTATCGGTTGCGGAGAAGTTGCACTTCGTAAAGACGGTGTACTTGCTGACATTGCTCCTACAATGCTCAAAATTTTAGAACTTGATAAACCTTCAGAAATGACAGGAAAAAGTATTATTGAGTAAATAAAAATATCCAAAATGCACATTCTAATTAGTAGAATGTGCATTTTTTTATGCACAAAAAATGGAGGAGTATTATGGACTATATTGAAATTGCAGATGTTTTTGCCAGAGAAATTTTAGACTCTCGTGGCAATCCTACAGTAGAAGCAACTGTAATAACAGAAGAGGGAATGGTAGCGCGAGCATCGGTTCCTTCGGGCGCATCTACGGGTGCATATGAAGCAGTGGAACTCCGCGATGGAGATTCTAAAAGATATAACGGTCAAGGCGTTAAACTTGCCGTATCAAAAGTAAATAATGAAATAGCGGATTCAATTTTAGGTTTAAATGTTTTAAACCAGAGAGAAATCGACCGTGAAATGATAAAAGCAGACGGTACGGAAAACAAAAGTAATTTCGGCGCAAATGCTATTCTTTCGGTATCTTTGGCTTGCGCCAAAGCGGCTGCGGCATCACAGGGTTTAAGCCTTTACAGGTATTTGGGCGGTACAAACGGACACGTACTGCCTATTCCTATGATGAATATTTTAAATGGCGGAAAACACGCCGACAATAGTGTAAATCTTCAGGAATTTATGATTATGCCTACGGGGGCAGAAAGTTTTTCCGAAGGTATAAGAACGTCCGTTGAAGTTTTTCACAGCCTTAAAAAAGTTTTGAAACTTAAAAATTATTCCACATCAGTAGGGGACGAAGGCGGTTTTGCACCAAATTTAAAGTCCGATGAAGAAGCACTGGCTCTTATATGCGAGGCCATAGAAAAAGCAGGCTACACACCTGGCAAAGATTTTAAAATTGCTATGGACGCTGCATCAACAGAACTTTTTGAAGAAGCGAAAAAGCAGGGCAAAGACGGCTATTATTTCTGGAAAACAGATGAATTTAAGACTCAAGACGAAATGATTCGCTTCTGGGAAGATTTATCAAAAAGATACCCCATAATTTCATTGGAAGATGGACTGGCAGAAGACGATTTTTCAGGATGGAGAGATTTAACCCAAGCTCTCGGTAATAAAATACAGTTGGTTGGCGATGATTTATTTGTCACCAACACAAAAAGACTCGAAAGAGGAATAAATGAAAATGTAGCTAATTCTATCTTAATCAAGGTAAATCAAATAGGAACATTAACAGAAACCCTTGATGCTATCGAAATGGCAAACAGAGCAGGCTACACTGCAGTAACATCTCACCGAAGCGGTGAAACAGAAGATACAACTATTGCAGATATAGCGGTAGCTACAAACTCAGGACAGATAAAAACAGGTGCACCCAGCCGTACAGACAGAGTAGCAAAATACAACCGCCTCCTGCGAATTGAAGAAGAGTTGGGGGTAGATGCTTGTTTCCTAGGCGAAAAAGCGTTTTTTAATCTTAAATTCTGACACAAAAACGTAAATCCTGCCACGAATTGTCACAACTGTTGAAATTTAAGTAAAACGGTGCTACAATCCCATTGGGAGGCGGTTCGGTGTATAGTGATGAGTTTGACAGTTATTATGTGGTAAAGGTTATAACTGCAGAAGACAGCAGATATTTTTTCAGTCCGAGAATGTTTGTGAAGAGTGTAGACCTTGCCAAAAAATTCAATACTGTAAGAAGTGCAAAAAGAAGTGCAAAACTTCTTACGGAAACAAATTGCGTAATAGAAAAAATTAAAAGAAATAATTTTTGAAAAAATGCACAGACTAATCCCGAAAGGGCAAAAAGCCTTTTTAAATATAGGAGGGAATAGTATGAACTGTAACACAAATGATTGTAAAGCGAACAATTCTATCAAATGTACCGTTAACCAGTGTAAATACCATTGTGACGATCGCGATTACTGCAGTCTTGACTGTATTTCAGTAGGCACACACGAATCCGATCCCACACAGTGCGAATGTGTTGACTGTCAGTCCTTTTCCAAAAAATAAAGAATAATAAAAACTAATAGTTTTTAGCAGAGCAGTGTATCAAAACTGCTCTGTTTTTTTGTGCCAAAAAATGGGAAAAAATAGTTTTTTTTGCCGATATATCGAAAAATATATAAAACTTACCAAAAAAATTGATAAATCTTTAACAATATGACGAAATTACTATTTTTTGATTGATTTTTGTAATAATTGATGCTATAATAAAACACAGTATTATGATAATATAATAGACTAAATATGTTTATGCATTTTTATGAAGGGAATGGCGAAAAAATGAAGGTTACGGTATGTATCGGAAGTTCTTGTCACATCAAGGGTTCCAGACAAGTTGTGGAGAGACTAAAAAATCTTATAGAAGAAAACAAACTCGAAGAAAAAGTAGACCTCGGCGGTACATTCTGCCTGGGCAAATGCCAGCAGGGTGTATGCGTTAATGTTGATGAAGAATTCCATTCTGTTTCACCTGAAACAGTAGAAGAATTTTTCAAAAACGAAATCGCAAGCAAGGTGTGATAAAAATGATAATCCAGATTTGTGTTGGTAGTTCATGCCATATAAAAGGTTCACCTGAAATAGTGGAACTCCTTACAAAAGCTTTGGAAGAAAATAATCTTTCTGACGATGTGGTACTTACAGGTAGCTTTTGCATAGGTCAGTGCAACAGAAACGGTGTTACCGTTCAGGTAGATGATGAAGTTCACACGGGTATCAACCGTGAAAATTTCAAAGAATTTTTTGAGGAAAATGTTTTATCAGTTTTGAAAAACGAGAGGAAGTAATAGTTATGCCCAATTGTTTGACTTTGAAAAAATCAAATTGTAAAAACTGTTATAAATGTATCCGTCATTGTCCTGTAAAATCAATCCGTTTTTCTGGCAATCAGGCGCACATCATCGGAAACGAGTGTATTTTATGCGGACAGTGTTTTGTTGTGTGCCCACAGAACGCAAAACAAATCGTAGACGAAACAGAAAAGGCAAAAGTTTTATTGCAGGGAGGAGAACCTGTAATCGTAAGCCTTGCTCCGTCATTTGTAGCAAACTACGAAGGCGTAGGCATAGAAGCAATGAGAGACGCCCTCAAAAAGCTCGGTTTTTACGATGTGGAAGAAACAGCAATTGGCGCAACAATAGTTAAAAAAGAATATGAAAGAATGTTAAAGGAAGAAGAACGAGATGTAATCATTACTTCCTGCTGTCATTCTATCAATTTACTCATACAGAAATATTTCCCCTCATTGCTCGAATACCTTGCTGATGTGGTATCGCCTATGCAGGCGCACTGCCTTGATATCAAAAAAAGATACCCCAATGCCAAGACAGTATTCATAGGACCTTGTGTTGCAAAAAAAGACGAAGCAGAGCACTATGAGGGAATAGTTGATGCAGTTCTTACATTTGAAGAATTGAGCAACTGGTTAAAAGAAGAAAATATCGAACTCGAACTTAAAATGGATGAAGATGAAAATTCAAGAGCAAGATTTTTCCCAACTACGGGCGGGATTTTAAAAACTATGACAACAGATGCTCCCGGCTATAACTATATAGCCCTTGACGGTGTGCAGAATTGTATAGATGCTCTCCGTGATATAGAAAAAGGCAGAATACATAAATGCTTTATCGAAATGTCTGCTTGTGTTGGAAGCTGTATCGGCGGTCCTGTTATGGAAAAATACAACCGCAGTGCTCCCGTAAATGACTACATTATGGTAGCAAACTATGCAGGCAAGAAAGATTTTGAAGTTTCAGACAAAACACCATTTGAATTAAGAAAACAGTTCGAATATATAAAACACGATTTAGAACAGCCGTCAGAGACAGAGATTTTTGCAGTTCTTCGTGAAATGGGAAAATTTAAGCCCTCCGATGAACTCAACTGCGGTTCCTGTGGTTATGATACCTGCCGTGAAAAAGCCATTGCAATATGTCAGGGCAAGGCAGAGATTTCTATGTGCTTGCCGTACCTTAAGGACAAAGCAGAAAACTTCTCAGATATAATGGTAAAAAATACACCCAATGGCCTTGTGGTGTTAAATGAACAACTGGAAGTTCAGCAGATAAACGAATCTGCTAAAAATATGATGAACATCCGTTCAAGCTCGGATGTTTTAGGCGAAAATGTAATCCGTATTCTTGATCCTACACTTTTTGCAGAAGTATTAAGAACAGGCAAGAACGTACGCGGAGAGCGTGTATACCTTGCAGAATACAGACGCTATGTAGAACAGTCTGTAATATATGACAAGGATTCTCATCTGTTGGTAAGCATTATGCGTGACGTAACAGATGAAGAAACACAAAGAGAGAAAAAAGAAAACATTAGCCGACAGACAATAGAGGTTGCGGATAAAGTAGTAGACAAGCAGATGCGAATTGTTCAGGAGATAGCCTCACTTTTAGGTGAGACTGCCGCTGAAACCAAAATTGCTCTTGCAAAACTGAAGGAGTCGATACAGGATGAATGATTTATGTGCAGATATCGGCTGGAAAAGTATAAATCACTACGGAGAGCAACTGTGCGGTGACCATGTTGACATAGTCGAGCAGAACGAAAACTCAACAATTATCGTTCTTGCTGACGGACTTGGAAGCGG
>JAZOSI010000083.1:0-3272 GCA_045657065.1 Congzhengia sp.
TCGTTCGTATGTTATTGCCATATCCATTACCTCTTAAAATATATAACACTTTCATAAGTTACACATATAAAATTATATCATATATATTTCAATTTTTCAATATTATTCGCTATTTTTCTGCATAAATTATGACTAATTTAGAAAAAATATTAACTTTTTCAGAATAAAACATCACAAAAACCTTTATTATAAATTAGTTATTTTACCTATTGAAAATACGCTGAAAATATTATATTATAATATTATAAACAAAAAAATTCCAATGGGAGGGCTTATCATGATAAAGATACTTATGGGTGAAAAAGGTACCGGCAAAACCAAAGCGTTTATAGATATGGTTAACCAGTCTATACACGAAGAAAAAGGTAACGTTGTTTGCGTAATGAAAGGCGACAGACATCTTTTTGATTTGAAATCTGCTATCCGTCTTGCAGATACAACAGATTTTGAAGTCGAAGGTTACGGCGCGCTTTACAGTTTTATTGGTGGTCTTATTTCACGCGACTATGATACAACTCACATATTCATCGATAGCATCACAAAAATTGCTGGTGAAAACTTTGACGAGTTAGACGCATTTTTGGGTAAACTCGAAAACTTATCCGACAAATACAATGTAAACTTTACAATCACAGTAAGCGCACCTGTTGCATCAGCTACTGAAGAAATCAAAAAATATCTTACAAATTTATAAAAAAATAAAGCTCCGTACCTTAAAGGTACGGAGCTTTTTTATGCTCTTCTTTAGAGCTTACAAATATCTGCTTCTGTTATCATTTTAAAGCCTGCATTTGTGAGAACCAATTCTGCTTCTTCGTTGTTTTCAACTCTCAATACTACATAAGCGTGCTTTTCTGTACGAGCCATAAAAGCATACATGTATTCTACATTTATGTCTGCTTTATCAAGAACGTCAAGAGCCGCTGTGAGTTTGCCGGGTGCATCGCCAATTTTAACGCCTACAACATCAACTACTTTGATGAGATATCCCTGTTCTGTGAGCACTTTTTCTGCTGCAGCTTCGTCATTTACAATAAGACGCAAGATTCCGAAATCTTCTGTCTCTGCAATAGAGAGCGCTCTCATATTGATATCATTCTTTGCGAGAATATCGGTTACTGATACAATAGCACCTTTTTTGTTCTGTACAAAAACTGTTAACTGTTTTATAGCCATTTTTAATTCTCCTTCCTTAAATCAACTTACGCTTGTCAATTACGCGTACAGCTTTTCCTTCGCTTCTTGCAATGCTTTTTGGTGCAACAAGGTGAACTGCAGGATTGATTCCAAGCATAATTTTCATTGCATTTGCAAGTGTTTTTTCCATTTTGAGAACATCGCTTACCTTATCTGTAAACTGTTCGGGAGACATTTCTACATTAACCTCGAAGGTATCTGTGTTGTTTGCTCTGTCTACAACAATCTGATAGTTTGGCTGATAGCCTTCATTGAGAAGAACTGTTTCAATCTGGCTTGGGAATACATTAACCCCTCTGATAATAAGCATATCGTCTGTTCTGCCCATGGGTTTTGCCATTTTTATCAATGTTCTTCCACAAGAACATTCTTTCCTTGAAAGAACACAAATATCTCTTGTTCTGTAACGGAGAAGCGGGAACGCTTCTTTGTCAAGAGCTGTAAATACAAGCTCACCTTTTTTTCCTTCAGGTAGAACTTCCCCTGTATCAGGGTCAATTATTTCTGCAATGAAATGGTCTTCGTTGATGTGCATGCCTGTCTGTTCGCTACATTCAAAAGCAACTCCGGGGCCGCTTGTTTCTGTAAGACCGTATATATCATAGGCTTTGATGCCAAGTGTTTCTTCAATACTTTTTCTCATTTCTTCTGTCCATGGTTCTGCACCGAAAATGCCAGCTTTCAGCGGAATATCTTCAGGCTTATAGCCCTGTTCTTTTAATGATTCGCCGATATAAGCAGCGTAAGAAGGTGTACAGCAAAGAATAGTAGCACCAAGGTCTGTCATAAACTGAATCTGTCTGTCTGTGTTGCCTGATGACATAGGAAGCGTAAGACATCCTACCTTGTGTGAACCGCCGTTTAAGCCAAATCCTCCTGTAAAAAGTCCGTAACCGTAAGCTACCTGACAAACGTCTTTATTTGTTCCGCCTGCCGCAACGATTGCACGAGCGCAGCAATCTTCCCAGAGGTCAACATCATTCTGTGTGTAGAAAGCAACTACACGGCGTCCTGTTGTACCTGATGTAGAATGAATACGCACACAATCCTCAAGGGGTTTTGCAAGCAATCCGTAAGGATAAGCGTCACGCAGGTCTGCTTTTGTCAGGAACGGGAGTTTATGTAAATCTTCAATCCCTTTGATATCTTCAGGTTTTACTCCTTTTTCGTCCATGAGGTTACGGTAATATTCTACATTCTCGTAAACATGTTTAATCTGTTTTACCAATTTTTCTGATTGAAGTTTTTTCATTTCGGAAACCGGCATAGTTTCGATTTCTTTTTGATAATAATTCTGTGCCATTTTGTTCATCCTTTCTGAATACACTTAAAATCTTTTTAAACAGTCTGCAGTGTAAAAGAAATTAAAAAAAGTCCTCTGCAATCCTGTTTAAGGATACAGAGGACGAAAATATCATTTCCGTGGTACCACCTCAGTTTATCGCTATCTCACGGTAGCGACCTTGTCAGGTACTTACATACCTTAGTTCTGTAACGGGAACGCCCGTTGCCTCCTACTTGAAATTTCTTTCGTTCAGTGCACTGCTAACAGAAGGAATTCAGAAGGACGCCCCATTTGCCTCGCACCAACCGGCAACTCTCTCCATGTTCTTTCCAACCTACTGGTTTCTGGTCTTCGCATTTAAATTTGTAATCATTTTACCACTCAAAAAACAAAATGTCAATATTTTTTTATCAATATTTTTATTATATAAAAAAGCAGTCAGAATTTTTTCTGACTGCTTTTAAATTATTTGTTCATTTTTTCCATATCGTTTTTGCGAATTTCAACTCGTCTTACCTTACCGCTGATGGTTTTGGGAAGTTCTGTCACAAATTCTACAATTCTCGGATATTTATAGGGTGCTGTATGAGTTTTTACATATTCCTGAATTTCTTTTTTCAGTTCGTCTGTACCTTCGTTGCCTTTAACAAGAACGATGGTAGCCTTTACAATCTGACCACGAACTTCATCGGGAACAGGAGTGATAGCACATTCCAAAACATAAGGAAGTTCCATGATAACGCTTTCGATTTCGAAAGGTCCGATACGGTAGCCTGATGATTTGATAACA
>JAZOSI010000084.1:0-9303 GCA_045657065.1 Congzhengia sp.
TTTGCAGAAGCAGAAATTTCTGATGTGGAAGAACTCATTCGATCCACAGGTTTTTTCAGAAATAAAGCAAAAAACATCGTAGCTTGTGCAAATGTGCTAATGCAAAAACACGAAGGAAAAGTTCCTGATACAATGGAAGAACTTACAGCTCTCCCAGGTGTAGGCAGAAAAATTGCAAATCTTATTTTAGGTGATGTATTCGGACAACCCTGTATTGTTGTTGATACCCATTGCAAAAGAATAACAAACCTTTTGGGACTTACAAAAAACACAGATCCAACGAAGATAGAAATGGATTTAAGAAAAATAATCCCCCAAGATTACGGGTGTCTTTTCTGTCACCAGTTGGTAGAACATGGAAGAAACATCTGCATTGCAAGAAGACCAAAATGCGAAGAATGCGGAATGAATACAGTTTGTGCACACTTCAAGAAAAAAGGATTGAAATAAAATGGCAAAAATCAGATTAGATGTTTACTTAACCGAAAACGGACTTGCTCCCAGCCGTGAAAAAGCAAAGGCTTTGATTATGGCAGGGGTGGTCTTTGTTGATAATCAGAAAGAAGATAAGGCAGGAACAATGGTTTCTAAAGAACAGAATATAGAAGTTCGCGGCGGGGAAATGAAATATGTTAGCCGTGGCGGTTTGAAACTTGAAAAGGCAATGAAATCCTTTGATATAACCCTTGAAAATCGTGTTTGTATGGACATTGGCGCATCTACCGGCGGATTTACCGATTGTATGTTGCAAAACGGTGCAGAGAAAGTTTTTGCCGTTGATGTAGGGTATGGTCAGCTCGCGTGGAAACTCCGTTGTGATGAACGAGTTATTAATATGGAAAGAACCAACATCAGATATGTGACGACTGACGACACAAAAGAGCCCCTTGATTTTGCTTCTGTTGATGTTGCATTTATATCATTGAAAATTGTTCTTCCTGTAGCTTACAATCTGTTAAAAGACGATGGGGAAGTTGTGGCTTTGATAAAACCCCAATTTGAAGCAGGCAAAGAAAAGGTAGGCAAAAAAGGCGTGGTAAAAGATATTGCAGTACATAAAGAAGTGGTATCAGGTATTTATGATTTCGTCATATCACAAGGCTTTGGTGTTTTGGGACTTGATTTTTCGCCTATCAAAGGTCCTGAAGGAAACATTGAATACCTTATTCATATAAAGAAAAACGCTGAAACTACAGTTAAAAGAGAAGAAACAGACCGAATTGTTGACCTTTCTCACGAGAATTTAGATAAAAAGGCATAATTTTTCCAAAAAATAATAAAAAAACACTTGATTTTTATAAAAAGTTGTATTATAATCTATTGATGTAAAATATTGCGAATAAGCAATTTTTAGTTGTTTATGTATTACGGGCGGTCCTCTGGTATGAATTTTACGAATGAACGTCTAAGATGGGGAGGAGGAACTCATAATGGATTTAGTTAAGGATTTGACAAAAGACCTTATCAGAACAGACTTACCTGAACTCGAAGTTGGTTCAACAGTTAAAGTTCACGTTAAGGTAAAAGAAGGTAACCGTGAAAGAATTCAGATTTTTGAAGGTACAATCATCAAAATTCAGCACGGCGGTATTCAGAAAACATTTACTGTAAGAAGATTATCTTATGGTATCGGTGTTGAAAGAACATTCCCTGTAAATTCACCCAAAATCGCTAAGATTGAAGTGGTAAGAAAGGGTAAAGTAAGAAGAGCACGTCTCTACTACTTAAGAGATAGAGTTGGTAAAGCCGCTAAGGTTAAAGAAAGACTCTAAAATCATATTGTATGAAAATAGTAATGGCAGGGGTATAAAATTTACCCTTGCCATTTAAACTATTCCGAGGTGAATCAAATGTGCGAAGAAAATAAAAATTTAAAAAATGAAAATGAAAAAATAACCGAATCGCTTTCTTATGACAATGCGGATTTTATAGATGTTTCAGATGAAATACTTACTGATTCTAATCGTAAAAGTTGGGCGAGAGAACTTTATGAATGGGTATCTTCTATTGCAGTTGCGGTTGTTTTAGCTTTTGTTATAAACACGTTTTTCTTTGCGCTTGTTCAGGTTGATGGTTCATCCATGGTTCCAACATTACACCACGGAGAACGCCTTGTTGTGAGAAAAATAGCATATGAACCTGAACATAAAGATATTGTAATCGTTAAATCAGGCGTATTGCAGAAATACATTGTAAAAAGAGTAATAGCACTTCCGGGTGAAACTGTTGACTTTGACAATGAAATGAATGTTTTGGTAAACAATAAAAAAATTTCCGAAAACTACATTGCTGAACGCCAGTTATCTATGGGAGGGATATACGAATACCCACTGACAGTTCCCCGAAAAGGAGAAGTTGCAGACCTTGGACTCGTGCTTGCGGAAATGCAACTCAACATAATGGGTAATAATGTAAATGTATATAAAAACGAAAATAACGAACTCTGTGTAATGGGAAGTGATCTTGTAGAAGATGGAGTGTTTTTAGAGGGAAAGACAACATACAAACAGGATTGTTACTTTGTTTTGGGAGATAACAGAAATGCGTCTTCTGACTCAAGAACATTAGGACTTATTCCTGATAAAGAAATTCAGGGAGAAGCAATATTCAGATTTTCGCCCATTTCAGAATTTGGTAAAATAGAATAAAATATGCGGCAAAGTGAGTTCACTTTGCCGTTTTGTTAAAGAAGGAGACAGATATGAATATACAGTGGTTTCCTGGTCATATGACCAAAACATACCGACAAATAGAAGAAAAATTAAAACTTATAGATGTAGTGGTAGAAGTTTTAGATGCAAGAATTCCGCTTTCATCAAAAAACCCTGATATTGAAAAAATAACAAAAGGCAAGCCCAGAATTGTTGTGCTTAATAAATCGGACCTTGCGGATGATGCAATGACAAAAAAATGGATGGAGTACTATAAACAAAAAGGTATTCTTTCCTGTACCGCGGACTGTGCAAAAGGTAAAGGAATAAATGAATCAGTTGCGCTCATTAAACGCGCGATAGCTGATAAAATAGCACAAAATCAGGAAAAAGGTATGACCCGTGCTATTAAAGTGCTCGTTGCAGGTGTTCCCAATGCAGGAAAATCATCTTACATTAACAGACTCTCAGGTCGTGCCAGTGCCACAGTAGGCGACCGTCCCGGTGTAACTCGCGGTCAGCAGTGGATAAGACTTAATTCCGGTATTGAACTTTTAGATACACCAGGTGTTTTGTGGCCGAAATTTGAAGACGAAAAAGTAGGGGAGCACCTTGCTTTTACTGGTGCTGTAAAGGATGAAATTTTAGATGTAGAACTCCTTGCGTGTAAGCTTGCAGAATTCTTAAATGAGAATTACAGAGAAATGTTCTGCACTCGCTATAAACTTACAGATACAGAAGGATTACAAGGTTTTGAACTTGTAGAAATGCTCGGAAGAAAGCGTGGATTTGTAATTTCAGGCGGAGAGATAGATTTCTTGCGTGCATCAAACATTTTACTCGATGAATTCAGAAGTGCAAAAATAGGCAGAATAACAATTGAACAGCCACAGGGTGAATAATATGACATTACACGAATTTGACATACAAAAAATAAAAGAAAAAAACATCCAAGTTTTAGCGGGTGTGGACGAGGCGGGAAGAGGACCTTTAGCAGGGCCTGTGTGTGCTGCTGCAGTCGTTTTGCCGAAAGATTTCTACATGGAAGAAATCAACGACTCAAAAAAACTCACCGAGAAAAAAAGAGAAAAGCTCTATAATGTGATTATAGAGAATGCCGTTTCTTATTCTATTGCCTTTGCAGATGTTGACTATATCGAAAAGAATAACATACTTCAGGCGACATTTTATGCAATGAAGCAGGCAGTAGAAGGTTTATCCGTTACACCTGACTATGTTTTGATTGATGGAAACCGCACCCAAGGTATCGAATTACCTACAGAGTGTGTGGTAAGCGGCGACGCAAAGAGTCAGTCTATTGCGGCGGCATCTATCCTTGCAAAAGTTACAAGAGACAGATACTGTATGGAAGTTTTGGACAAAAACTACCCCGAATATTGCTTTTCAAAACATAAAGGTTACGGCACGAAACTCCACACAGAAAAACTGTTGGAATTCGGACCATGTCCCGAACACAGGCTTACATTCCTTAAAAAAATCTTAGGTGATAAAGATGATAAATAGCAGTGGAAAAGCAGGAGAAATTGCCGCGGCAAATTTTTTGAAAAAATCAGGTTATAAAATACTTGAAAAGAATTTCAGAAAAACCTATGGTGAAATTGACATAATTGCGAGCAAAGGCGAAAATATAGCATTCGTAGAAGTAAAAACAAGAAAAAGTGATTACTTTGGTACACCTGCGGAATTTGTGACAAAAGAAAAACAGCAAAAAATCATAAAATGCGCATATACATATATTCAGGAACAAGGCCTTGATGCAGAATTTACATTTGATGTAATAGAGGTCTATATGGAAAATAAAAAAGTTAAGAATATAAATCACATTAAAAACGCTTTTTATATTTAGGAGAATGTATGTATAAAATTATTGATACTCATTGCGATACGGCATCTGAACTGTTAGACAGAAATGAAAATCTGAAAGACAACACATGTATGATAAATAAATCCTATATGGACGAGTATGAAAGCTCTGTGCTTACTTTTGCGGCATTTGTCAGCAAAAAAGAGCCAAACCCTATGGACAGAGCACTTAAAATTTTACAAAAAGCAAAAAACGAAATAAGAAAAAATGACATCGAACTGATTTTGAGTTCTGATGATTTGGAAAGAACACTGAAAGAAAAAAGAAAGGGTGCTATTCTTTCCATAGAAGATGCAAGGGCATTGTGTGGGAGTATTATGCCTTTGTATTTTTTTTATAATTATGGAGTGAGAATGATGACGCTTGCGTGGAATGATGATAACGAAGTGACAGACGGTGCAAACTCAAAGGAACAGACAGGCCTTACGGATTTTGGACGCGATGTTGTAAAGGAAATGAACCGTCTTAATATGATGATAGATGTATCTCATATTTCAGAGCGGGGGTTCTGGGATGTGATAGAAACCACAAAAAAGGGAGTCATAGCAAGTCATTCTAACTGTTATCACGAATGTCCTCATGTAAGAAATCTAACGGATAACCAGATAAAAGAGCTGATAAAAACAGATGGAATGATGTGTATAAACATCTATCCACCATTTTTAGAAAATGAACCTGAAAAAGCAGATGTAAAAAGTGTAATAAGACATATAGAATATGCGCTATCTCTCGGTGCCGAGGATAATCTTGGCTTAGGTTCTGATTTTGACGGAATAGATGCGACGCCAAAAGGGATAACAAATCTGAAAGATTATCAGAAATTATTCAAAGAACTTGAGAAAATGAATTATTCACAGGAATTAATAGACAAAATTACCCACCAAAATTTCATAAACTTTATGAAAAGGACAGAAAAATGAAAATTAATCGTTTTTTTGTTGCATTTTGAGGCAAAATATAGTAAAATTATATGAGTTAAAATTAGCGTAGTTTATAAATATATTTAAGATAAATTTTTTGGAGGTTAATAATGTACTTATCAAAGAAAATCAGCGAAGTTAGTCCTTCGTCTACATTGGCGATTGACTCAAAATTCAAAGCTATGAAAGCAGAAGGTATCGATGTTGTAGGTTTCGGCGCAGGCGAACCTGATTTTGATACACCTGACTATATCAAAGAAGCGGCAATCCGCGCTATTCAGGAAGGAAAAACAAAATACACACCTGCATCAGGTACTTTAGAATTAAGAAAAGCTATCTGCGAAAAGTTCCAGCGTGAAAACGGTCTTACCTATACACCTGACCAGATCATCGTATCAAACGGTGCAAAACATGCTCTCGTTAATACATTTATGGCAATTTTAAATCCCGGTGATGAAGTAATTGTTCCTGCACCTTTCTGGGTAAGCTATCCCGAAATGGTAAAAATCGCAGACGGTGTACCAGTGATTTTATATACAAAAGAAGAAGACAACTTCAAATTCACAGCAGTACAGTTAGAATCAGCTATTACAGACAAAACACGTGCTATCATCTTAAACAGCCCTTCAAACCCCACAGGTATGGTTTATACTGAAGATGAGTTAAAGGCTATTGCAGATGTTGCAGTAAAACATAACATTTACGTAGTTTCAGACGAAATCTACGAACACCTTATCTATGAAGGAAAGCATGTAAGTATTGCATCTTTTGGCGAAGAAATAAAAGACCTTACAATCATTATCAACGGCGTATCAAAAACATACGCTATGACAGGTTGGAGAATAGGTTACAGCGTAGCAAATAAAGAAGTTACCAAAGTTATGGCAAATCTTCAGTCACACGCTTCATCAAACCCCAACTCAATCGCGCAGGCAGCAACAGTTGCAGCGTTATCCGGCGGATACGAAGAAATCGAAGCAATGAAAAAAGAATTTGCAGCTCGCCGTAACTATATGGTAGAACGTCTCAATGCTATTGACGGACTTTCTGCTTCTATGCCTCAGGGTGCATTCTATGTTCTTATGAACATTTCAAAAATCAAGGGAAGAACTTTAGCAGGTGTTACTATCAACACGTCAGACGATCTTGCTAATGTTTTACTTGAAAAAGCAAAATTGGCACTCGTTCCCTGCAGTGGATTCGGTGCGGACGACTATATGAGATGGTCATACGCTACAAGTATGGAAAACATCAAAGAAGGTATCGACAGACTCGAAAATTTCTTAAAAAATAACTAAGAGGTGAATCTTATGAAAGCTATTTCTTTAGATTATTCAAAGACATTGGGCTTTGTTACTGAAGATGAAATCAAAGCGATGGAGGAACAGGTTAATACTGCTCACAATACATTAGTAAACGGCACTGGCGAAGGAAATGACTTTTTAGGATGGCTCACGCTTCCTTTTGACTATGATAAAGAAGAGTTCGCACGAATCAAAAAGTGTGCCGAAAAAATTAAAAACGATTCAGAAGTTTTGATAGTTATTGGTATCGGTGGTTCATATCTTGGCGCAAAAGCCGCTATTGATATGCTTTCTAATAATTTTTATAATATTTTATCAAGAGAAGACAGAAAAACGCCCCAGATTCTCTTTGCAGGAAATTCAATCAGCGGCTCATATTTAGCAGAGCTTATTGAATATGTAAAGGACAAGGACTTTTCAGTAAATATTATTTCAAAATCAGGCACAACAACAGAGCCTGCTATTGCGTTCCGTGTATTTAAGAAATTGTTGGAAGAAAAATACGGAAAAGCAGAAGCGGTTAAGAGAATTTACGCTACAACAGATAAAGAACGTGGAGCATTGAAAAACTTGTCTGACAGTGAAGGCTATGAAACTTTTGTTGTTCCGGATGATGTAGGCGGAAGATTTTCAGTTCTTACCGCAGTAGGACTTTTACCTATAGCGGTATCAGGTGCTGACATTGATAAACTTATGGAAGGTGCACAAAGTGCATCAAACGAGTTTTCAGCTTGCGACATCTATAAAAACGACTGCTATATGTATGCAGCAATAAGAAACATCTTATACAAAAAAGGCAAATCCACCGAAATTATGGTAAACTATGAACCCAGACTTCATTATTTCAGTGAATGGTGGAAACAGCTCTTTGGCGAAAGCGAAGGAAAAGACAATAAAGGCATTTTCCCTGCAGCTGTTGATTTTTCTACCGATCTTCACTCAATGGGTCAGTACATTCAGGATGGTGAAAGAATACTCTTTGAAACTGTTCTCAATGTAGAAAAATCAAATAAAGATGTTGTTATCGAGGAAACACCCGACAACATCGACGGACTTAACTTCTTGGCAGGAAAAACAGTAAGTTATATTAACAGCCGCGCATTCTTGGGAACCCTCCTTGCACACAATGACGGCGGAGTACCCAATATGATAATAAATATCCCTGAAATTAACGAATATTACCTCGGTCAGCTTATTTTCTTCTTTGAAAAGGCTTGTGGCTTGTCAGGTTATATTTTAGGGGTTAATCCTTTCAATCAGCCCGGTGTAGAAGCATATAAGAAAAATATGTTTGCACTCTTGGGAAAACCCGGGTTTGAGGCAGAAAAAGAAACACTTGAAAAAAGACTCAAATAACCCATGGAGGTATTAAAATGCAGTTTAGAAGTACTCGTGATGTAAATGTTTCAGTTTCGTCAGCTATGGCGATAAAAACAGGCCTTTCGCATGATGGCGGTTTGTTTTTACCCGAAACCATTCCTCACATTGATTTGAATACAATCGAAAGCCTCGCGTCTATGTCATATAACGAAAGAGCAAAGAAAATCCTGAAGTTCTTTTTGACAGATTTTACAGACGAAGAGCTTACAGATTGCGTAAACAAAGCATACAATCGCGAAAAATTCGAAACAGATGAAATCGCACCTGTATATAAAACAGAAGAGGGCACATACTTTTTAGAATTATGGCACGGTCCTACTTGTGCTTTTAAAGATATGGCTCTTCAGATTTTGCCTCACCTTTTGTCAAAGTCTATCAAAAAGACAGGCGAAACAAAAGAAGTTGTAATTTTAGTTGCAACATCAGGTGATACAGGTAAAGCTGCGTTAGAAGGCTTTAAAGATGTAGACGGCACAAGAATTATTGTATTTTACCCCTGCGACGGCGTAAGTGATATTCAGAAACGCCAGATGATTACACAGGAAGGAAACAATGTTGACGTTGCTGCTGTTATCGGTAACTTTGACGATGCCCAGAACGGCGTTAAGAAGATATTTACCGATACAGAATACAGCGAAATGTTGGCACAGAACGACTTTATCCTATCAAGTGCTAACTCTATCAACTGGGGCAGACTTGTTCCGCAGATCGTTTACTATTTTTCTGCTTATGCAAACCTTTTGAAAAATAAAGAAATTACACTTGGCGAAAAAATCAATTTTGTAGTTCCTACCGGTAACTTTGGTAACATATTAGCAGGTTACTACGCAAAAGAAATGGGACTTCCCGTAGGAAAACTTGTTTGTGCTTCAAACGAAAACAATGTTTTGACAGACTTTATTAAAACAGGCAAGTATGACAGAAACCGTCAGTTCAAAACTACGATTTCTCCCTCTATGGATATCCTTATTTCAAGCAATTTAGAGCGTCTTTTGTTCATTGCTACAGATGGAGATGACGCCCAGACAAAAGAATGGATGGAACAGCTCCGTGACAACGGTTCATACGAAGTAACAGAAGAAGTAAAGGCAAAAATTGCAGATACTTTTTATGCAGGTTGCTGTAACGACGCCGAAACAAAAGCTGAAATCAAAAAGACAAAC
>JAZOSI010000085.1:0-4447 GCA_045657065.1 Congzhengia sp.
GAAGTTACACAACCGAGAATCTACTATGGCGAAAGCACACACGACTATGTAATCGTAGGCTCTGATAATTTGGAACTTGACTATTCAGAAGGTTATAACGACATAGAATACACCTACACAGGGGATTCAGGCGTTAAGATGAGCTTTCTCAAAAAGCTTCTGTTTTCAATTTACTACGGTGACTATAAGATGTTTTTCTCGGGAAATATTGACTCCGACAGTAAAATCTTAATTAACCGTAACGTAATGGAAAGAGTGAAGATGGTAGCGCCTTTCTTAAAATACGAAGAAGACCCACAGGTTGTAGTTGATGATGACGGAAAGATAATGTGGATTATAGATGCGTATACCTATTCTGACCGTTATCCTTATGCACAGCATTTTGGCGGTGTGAACTATATAAGAAACTCTGTTAAGGTAATTGTGGATTCATACACGGGTAATATGAAATTCTATATAATCGATGAAAGTGACCCGATTGTAAAAACTTATCAGAAAATTTATCCCAAACTCTTTACAGAGGAATCCTTGCCTGAAAATATTAAAAATCATATAACAACTCCTGAAGGATTGTTTAAACTCCAAACTCAGGCTTACCAGAGGTATCATATAAATGATGCGGGACAGTTCTATGACCAGGCGGATGTATGGCGTCTTGCAACAGAAAAATACCACGACAACGAAATAACAGTTAGTCCGTATTTTAATATTTTCACAATCGAAGGCGAAGAAAATCCCGAACTGGTACTTAATATGCCTTTTGTTCTGGGCGATAAGTACAATATGGTAGGTATTCTTATGAAGCGAACAGACATTGACCATTATGGAGATATGGTGCTTTACAGAATTCCTAAATCCCATACAGTTTACGGACCTATGCAGATAGAAAATAAAATCGACAATGACCCCGATATCTCAAGAGAAATGACTTTATGGGGGCAGGGCGGTTCTACCGTAATACGCGGAAATCTTTTGGTAATTCCGTTTAAGAATTCTATTTTCTATGTAGAGCCTGTATATATAACTTCCCAGAACAACGCATCTCTTCCTGAAGCAAAGAGAATAATTGTTGCGTATAAAGATGAAATAATTATGGCGCCCACATTGGAAGAAGCGCTCTCGCAGGTAATAAAGAAATCCGACGGAATATCAGAAAATCTCACTACAGAACCATCTGTTGCACCTGAAGAAATAACACCAGAGGACGTACCTGATATCACAGATTATATCAGTGATATTATTTCATCATATGACGCTTTCCGTAAATCAAGCTCATCAAACGATTGGCAGCAGATGGGAAAAGATCTGGATAATTTAGATAAAGCCATAAATAAAGTTCGTTAAATTCTTGACAAACAAAGAAAAAAGTGGTAGAATAGCAAAATTACAATTCAAAAAACTTTATATTTGGAGGTATGAGGTATGGAAAAAGTTATGGAATTTGCACCATTTTTCGTGCTTGTAGCCGCAGTGATAGCTTTGATTTTTGCAGGTTACAAATTCTATTCGGTAAAAAAACTCCCCGAAGGAACAGATGAGATGGCATCTATTTCTTCAAAAATCTGTTCAGGCGCTATGGCGTACCTTAAGCGTCAGTACAAGACAGTAGGAATATTCTTTGCGGTAATGTTTGTTATCTTGGGCGTTCTTGCGTTTTTGGAATTGCTTACACCTTATGTTCCTTTTGCATTTTTGACAGGTGGAATTTTCTCCGGTCTTTCAGGCTTCGTAGGAATGAAAATCGCAACATACGCAAACTCCCGTACAGCAAACGGTGCCCGTCAAGGTCTGAACCGTGGTCTGAAAATTGCTTTTTCATCAGGTACTGTAATGGGTATGACCGTTGTAGGTCTTGGTCTTTTAGATATCAGTATCTGGTTCATTCTTTTAAAATTTGTGTTTAAACTTGAAATCGGCGATATCACATCTGCTATGCTTACATTCGGTATGGGTGCAAGCTCAATGGCACTTTTTGCCCGTGTTGGCGGCGGTATATTTACAAAAGCTGCCGACGTTGGCGCTGACCTTGTAGGTAAGGTTGAAGCAGGTATCCCTGAAGACGACCCCAGAAACCCTGCTTGTATTGCAGATAACGTAGGCGACAACGTTGGTGACGTTGCAGGTATGGGTGCTGACCTTTACGAATCATATGTTGGTTCTATCATTTCCTGTGGTGCGTTGGCAGTTGCAGCAGGTTATGGTTTTTCAGGCGTAATTCTTCCTATGCTCATTGCAGCGGTAGGTATTATAGCATCTATCGTTTCGACTTTCTTTGTATCAACAAAAGAAGGTGCATCACAGAAGAACTTGCTTGGCTCACTTCGTCGCGGCACATATTCTGCGGCAATTATTTCAGCTATTGCAAGCTTGGTGCTGATTTTAGTGCTTATGCCTGAAAATGCAGGCCTTTTCGGTGCAGTATTATCAGGACTTTTGGCAGGCGTTTTAATAGGATATTTCACAGAATATTACACATCAGATTCATATAAACCCACACAGAAACTTTCAAGTTCATCTGAAACAGGTTCTGCAACAATCATTATCGGTGGTTTGGGTCTTGGTATGAAATCAACTGCAATCCCTGTTGTAATCGTTGGTATTTCAGTACTTATCAGTTACTTTGTAGCAGGAGGTATGGGTTCATTTGAACTTGGTCTTTACGGTGTAGGCTTATCTGCAGTAGGTATGCTTTCAACACTTGGTATCACATTGGCAACAGACGCTTACGGTCCCGTTGCAGACAATGCGGGCGGTATAGCAGAAATGAGCGGTCTTGAACCCGAAGTTCGTGAAAGAACAGACGCTTTAGACTCACTCGGTAACACCACAGCTGCAACAGGTAAAGGTTTTGCTATCGGTTCAGCGGCATTAACAGCACTTGCTTTAATCGTTTCATACACAGACGAAATAACAGCAATTGCTCCCGAAAAATTAAATCTTGCAATCACAAACCCTGCAGTTTTAATCGGTCTTTTTGTTGGTGCTATGCTTCCCTTCCTGTTCAGTGCTATGACAATGCAGGCAGTAGGCAGAGCAGCACACAAAATCGTTATAGAAGTTCGCAGACAGTTCAGAGAAATCAAAGGTTTGCTCGAAGGAAATGCAGAAGCAGATTATGCGACCTGCGTTGATATCTGTACAAAATCATCACTCCGTGAAATGATTGCTCCTGCAGCTCTTGGTGTATTAGCACCTATAATTGTAGGTCTGGTACTTGGTGTAAATGGCGTTGTAGGTATGCTTGCAGGTGCGCTTGTTTCAGGCTTTGTACTTGCTATCATGATGGCAAACTCAGGCGGCGCATGGGACAACGCTAAAAAATATATCGAAGCAGGAAACTTCGGTGGCAAAGGTTCTGAAAACCACAAAGCAGCCGTTGTAGGTGACACAGTAGGCGACCCATTCAAAGATACATCAGGTCCTTCTGTTAATATTTTGATCAAGTTACTTTCTATGGTATCAATAGTGTTCGCCAGTCTTATTGCAAGTGTTGGTGGATTTGGCTTATTCTAATCATTAAATAAAAATCCCGACTTTGGTCGGGATTTTTTTTGTGTCTTTTTACGACTTTTTTCATACTATAATACCAAGGAGGGTGTTATGATTTTTCTTTCGTCTTTAGTGCCGGGAGAGTGTGGAATTGTGGAGAATATAGATGAAAAAAGCAAAATAAAAAACAGACTTTTTGATCTTGGAATAGTTCCCGGGACAAAGATTTTATGTGTGATGAAAAGTCCCCTTGGCGATCCGGTGGCATACTTTGTAAGAGGAACACTGATTGCATTAAGAAACTCCGACTCGTCCCGAATAAGTGTAAATAAACCCGTCACAATGTGACGGGTTTTTGCATAAATTGAATCAGAAGGAGGTGTGGTATGGGACTTACAAAATCATCCACAGGAAGGAGTGCCGCTGACAGTTTCGAAAAACAATTCCAAAAAAACGGAATAACGGTGGCACTGATGGGAAATCCAAATGTAGGAAAGTCCACATTGTTTAACCATTTAACGGGTATGCATCAGCATACGGGAAACTGGCCCGGAAAAACTGTTACAGGAGCTGTAGGGAAATGTACATATAAAAATAAAGATATTACTCTGGTTGATTTGCCTGGGTGTTATTCATTAAGCTCCCATTCTCCCGAAGAAGAGGTAGCAAGGGATTTCATAACGTCTGAAAATGCAGACATAACCGTGGTAATATGTGATGCTACGGCACTTGAGCGCAACCTGATTTTAGTTTTAAAGACCTTGGAAGTGTCGAAAAAAACCGTCCTCTGCGTAAACCTTATGGACGAAGCTCGAAAAAAAGGAATAACAATAAACAGAAAAGAACTTGAAAAGGAATTAAACATTCCCGTAGTAACGATGAGTGCCCGAAACGGAAAAGGCACAAAGGAATTACTTGATACAATTCTTTCTTTATACGAAAAAGAAGAACAAAAATC
>JAZOSI010000086.1:0-2780 GCA_045657065.1 Congzhengia sp.
ATATATTCAACTGCGAGAATATTGTTAGGTAAAGATATGTCGCAATCTTTTATAAATGAATTTAAAGCTGACTGACGTGCTGATGGATAACTTTCACCTAATTCAAGATATTTTTTTATGGGTTCAGAGAATTCATAGTAAAATGTTGAACCGAAACGGTTCATAAATTCACGCTCTGATACGCCTTCGTTTTTACGAAGTCCCAGAAACATAAACTCACACATCTTGTCTTTTTCAGAAATGGCGGTTACATCGTATTTTTTTAAGGGGGAAGCGATATAGGTCTCTAAATCGGCAGAATTAGAATATCTCTGTCCGTTATAATATGAGTGTGCCGCCGCACCACAACCGATGTATTCCGTTGCGTCCCAGTATTTTAGGTTGTGACGGGATTTCGCGCCTGATTTTGCAAAGTTTGAGATTTCGTACTGATTGTAGCCTGATTTTTCCAAAACATCACAGGCCACATTATACATTTCAACCTCTGTATTTTCATCAGGAAGACGGACAAGGTGTGATGTCACCTTTTCGTAAAGGGGTGTTGATTCTTCTAAAATAAGGCTGTAGCAGGAAATATGATTAACTCCTGCAGAAATTGCAGAAATCAAAGAACTCTTGAGAGTTTCAGGAGTCTGACCGGGAAGTCCGAACATCAAATCTACGCTAATGTTTTTAAAGCCTGCAAGCTTGGCATCCACAATAGCAGAAATAGCATCTCGTGAATTGTGAAGTCTTCCGATGGCTGAAAGTTCTTCATCATTAAAGGACTGAACACCGATGCTGAGTCTGTTTACTCCTGCATCCCGGAGAGCCTTTAACTTTTCGAAGTTTACTGTTGCGGGGTTGCACTCTACAGTAACCTCTGCATCCTTTGCCACATCGAAAAATCTGAAAATATTCTGAAGCAGAACGCAAAGTGCATCTGCAGGCAAAGAACTGGGCGTACCGCCACCGATATAAACGGTGTCGAGAGCTTCTCCGCGGTAGATTTTGAGTTCTTCAATCAGGGCAACAAGATAGTCGCCTGCTCTGTGATAGCAGTCAGCGTAGGACACAAAATCGCAATATTCACATTTTTTCAAACAAAAGGGTATATGAATATACAGTCCTCGCATAACTTACTCCTACTCATCAAGTTTCAAAACTGACATAAATGCTTCCTGGGGAACTTCAACAGAACCCACCTGACGCATTCTCTTCTTTCCTTCTTTCTGTTTTTCCAAGAGCTTTTTCTTACGGGTAATATCACCGCCGTAACATTTAGCTAAAACGTCTTTTCTCATAGCTTTTACGGTTTCTCTTGCTATGATTTTTGTGCCGATTGCCGCCTGAATGGGAATTTCAAAAAGCTGACGGGGAATGCTTTCCTTTAATTTTTCAGCAATCTTTCTTCCACGGGCATAGGCTTTTTCTGAATGGACGATGAAAGACAGAGCGTCTACCATATCGCCATTTAATAAAATATCGAGTTTTACAAGCTTTGACTGTTTGTAGCCGGAAAGCTCGTAGTCAAAGGACGCATAACCCTTGGATTTTGATTTCAATGAATCAAAGAAGTCATATATTATTTCGTTAAGTGGCAACTCATAATGAAGCTGCGCACGAGTCGAATCAATGTATGTGGTGTTTTTGTAAACACCGCGTCTTTCCTGACAGAGCTCCATAATGTTTCCGATAAATTCTGTGGGGCACATAATATCGGCATTTACCATAGGCTCTTCCATATAGTCAATTTCGCTGGGGTCAGGAAGATTTGAGGGGTTAGAAATTTCTAACATCTCTCCGTTTGTTTTCATAACCTTATAAATAACACCGGGTGCTGTTGTTACAAGGTCTAAATTATATTCACGCTCAAGACGCTCCTGAATGATTTCCATGTGCAAAAGTCCTAAAAATCCGCAACGGAAACCAAAGCCCAACGCCACAGATGTTTCGGGCTCGTAAGAAAGGGAAGCGTCATTTAACTGTAATTTCGCCAGAGCGTCACGAAGGTCTCCGTATTTTGCACCGTCTGCAGGGTATACACCGCAGTAAACCATGGGGTTTACCTGTTTGTAGCCGGGTAGTGCCTCGGGAGCTTTACGGTCTGCAAGTGTTATAGTATCACCTACACGGGTATCAGATACGCTCTTGATAGCGGCGGTAAGATAACCTACTTCGCCTGCTGAAACCTTATTGCTCTTTAAGAATCCGTTGGGGTTTAAGTAACCTACTTCCACCACGTCGAATTCTGCACCTGTTGCCATTAAGTGAATTTTGTCTCCTGCTTTGACACTACCGTCAAAGACACGGAAATATATAATTACACCCTTATAGGCATCGTACACGCTGTCGAAGATAAGAGCTTTTAAAGGTGCTGTTTCATCGCCTTTTGGCTCGGGGATAATCTGTACGATTTGCTCTAAAACTGATTCGATATTGATGCCGTTTTTAGCAGAAATCTGTGGAGCATCTTCTGCAGGAATGCCGATTACATTTTCAATTTCTTCGATTACCATTTCAGGGTGAGCTGCAGGCAAATCGATTTTGTTGATAACGGGCATAATCTCTAAATTGTGGTCTAAAGCAAGATAGGTATTAGCCAGAGTTTGAGCCTCTATACCCTGAGACGCATCAACTACCAAAATCGCACCCTCGCAGGCAGCAAGACTACGGGAAACCTCGTAGTTGAAGTCAACATGCCCGGGGGTATCTATTAAATTGAGTACATATTCTTCTCCGTCATTTGCCTTATAAAGAAGTCTTACCGCACGGGCCTTTATGGTGATACCACGCTCACG
>JAZOSI010000087.1:0-3690 GCA_045657065.1 Congzhengia sp.
ATATGGTGCATATATCTCCATTATAAGGTTAAAAGAGCAGAATACAGTCTCTAATTGCAAATTATAACCATATGCAAAGAGATTTATGAAGTCAATAATGAGTTTTTTTATCGGACAGCCGACATTTTTCTTTAAGGGGGGCTTGTAATTAAAAAAAAGAAATCTCAACCGCATAAAATCAGCGTTTGAGACTCCTTTTTACATCGTTTTTAGTTTTTATCGGACACTAATAATTTTAGATAAATTTAAACAGCATCTAATTTTAGCGCTCAACTTACTTTTTTATTTTTTCTTATAAATTATTTAGGACAATATTGCAGAAAATCAGTAAAAACTTGATTTTTTTTGAAGAATCTACAAGAATTTGCATACATTTGCAAGAAAAACTCTTAGAAGAGTGATTTTAGGATTATTTTTTTGCATACCAAATTCCGTGCCGATAAAAAATTTGTTTGTTTTCTATAGCAACACTAAAAACAAGCTAATTTTCAAACACGGAAAAAAACTGAGCAAACTTTGCTGTTCAGGATTAAAAAAAGTTTTTATTAATGTAGTGTTGCTGAATTTAAGGATATGGTGAATAACAAAGCCAGCAAAGCGGAATGGTTGTGTGCTGCCTTGATAGACATTTTCACAATCGTTTATATTATACGCATTATCTACTATCTATGTTCCTTCTTGCCACTTAATCTTTGTGACACTAATACGGACAATGATGTTATTTCACATATTTTATTTTTCTTGCTACTTGTGTCAAAAGACCTTTTTTTCGGACAAAGAAGTTTTGGAAAACACGTCGTAGGCATCGCTGTCGAAAAAGAAAACAGGTCATTGCCAGCATGGCTGCTGTTGCTCCGCAATCTGCCATTAGCCCTTTTTTACGTCCACTTATTCCTGCCCTCTTGTGGTATTAAGAACCTGGTGACAGAGAATAGCTTTGTGTTTTATTACGTTTTGGAAATGCTTTGCGTCAATTTCACTGGCAAGACTATCGGGGACCATATTTGCGGAAGCGAATTAACCAGAAAAGAGGCGGAACAAACAGCATTGTCTGACAAGTTTGACAACAGGACTGTATTGATAGTGACTTGCATGATACTTTTTTTCTTATGCAACTCTGTATTCTTTCCATGCCTCGTACTTCCTATAGAGGACTTTAATTTATATAAAGATATGGAAATTCAAGAGTTAAGACGCTATGTTCTGCTCCAGGATATTAAACAGTGGGGGTTCTTCTTAACTGCCTATTCTTTCTTTATTTATAAACTTTTTAAACCCAAAGGTCTGAAAATCGCAGTCATTGCGGTGATGGCTCTTATGGTTTGCATAAAATTATTTTCCAACCGATTACTTGAGGCATTTGCGACATTTATTATTTTCTGATTTGATTATACTCATAAAAAACAACGGATATGGAACAGGCAACAAACGCTTTAACAAATAAAATTAGCAGATTCAGATATTTGCTTGCCGCTTATTTCGACATCATTATTTGGTTTAATATATTTTTTTTAATTGACTTTATGGTAAGTCTGATTCCTTTGTATGATGTCAAATTGTTTGTTGGCTTGATACTTTATACCTCTTTGGCTCTTTTCTATTTGTGTAAAGATGCTATATTTAACGGGAAAACACCAGGGAAGTACATCTTAGGACTGAAAGTAATTTCTCTAACAGAAAAGAGGTCTGCGCAACTTGTTATGCGAAATATATTCGGAGCTATTGCGATTTTTCTGTATAGTATTAGTTCTTTGGACATTTATCCATACCCCAACATAACAGTCCTCTCGATTGTAGTGTACATAGTTCTACTATACACAATAGGCAGTATAATAGTTGCTTGTCTTATGGCGGACAGAAAGTTAAGCGACTGTATGTTTAACACCCGTATTGTAGAAGACACCGACAATAAAATGTGGTCCGGAGCCTCTTCTCATGAAAAAACTTTGTACTGCACTATAACGATATTGATGTTTGCGTATCTAATCTACATCAATTTGTTTGATGCTTTAACTCCGATTTTACTTCGATTTCTTTCACATTATTATACATTTTTTCGTCAATTGTCGCAAATCTTGCCTTATCTTGCAATGTTCATAATAGTGCGAAAGACAATTAATCATTCTAAATTAAGAGTGCTGCTTTATATTGTCTTGACATATATTATTGCAAAATATTGCTATGTAGCTTTCCTTTTTTTTCAGTCCTAAATAATTTGCAAAGGTGGGTTCTATAAATTCATTTCGCGGAATTTATAATCTTCAAACTTTTTTTCCATGACAAACAAGATTTTAACCATGCAAAAAAAGTGTCAAAACCTTCAACCTCCATACACCATAAATCACCCCACCCCTAAATCGGTGTTCCCTATCAGTACCTCGATACGGTCGTCATCTTTTATCAGGGGATAAACCTCTTTCACAAACCAGTCTGCCAACGAATCGTCTCGCCGAACTTCAGTCCCATTGTTACAGAAAAGGTTGACGCTCATATATTCGAAATGCTTTTTAGCCAGTTCGATGTCAGTAATGATGCGCTCCTTAGTGTCGCCTTGCGTGCAGACCAGCAGACAGATTCCGCTAAAATATTTCGCCACATCGGTAACATGTACATCAGCTGGCACACCCTTGTTCCACTGCCTCCTGCGAACGCCGTCGAACGACTCGATACCGCAACGGAACTTAACCCTTGCAGGTGCAAAACGTTTGGCAAACTCCTCCAACCGATTTCGATACATATAGTGCATTTCGAACCAAATCGTATGGATTTTTTTCTCATCCACCACTTTTTTGATTAGCTCCAACGTCTGCTCGTCCAGTTCAATTCCAGAGCCTGAATTTATCACATCCAGCACACCAAATTTGCCGGTCACCCGATTCAAAACCTTACGATTCACCTCAAAAGGATTGTCGCTCACATCGGTGTGATAATCACAGAACGAGCACTTTGCCCACTTGCATCCCAAGCCTTGCAACAGCACAAACTCACGGGGCATTTTTGTCGAAATCTCTGCGTAACGTTCCATGACTAAATTCTCTCCATTCTTTTAGACAGAACACCAATTGCAGCATACGCCATCGGAGTTCCTAAAAACGCCTCTATCAGCAACTTTGCAAAATACTGCGTGATAATCATCAGAATCAGATCCGCCACCGGCACAACGCCTGCAAAAGCTATCAGCACAAACGGAACAGTATCTAAAAGGTAACCCACAACGGAGCTTCCGATTGTGCGCACCCAAAGACGTTTTCCTTCAGTCTTCTGCTTAATTTTCTCCATCAGCCATGCGTTAGAAAGTTCTCCGCAGACAAATCCCACTAACGAACCAATCACTATGCGCGGCACGTAGGTGAAGATGTGTTCATAAGCCGCAGAGGTTTCCGCCATATAATCCGGAGCAGGCAGCCACACCCCAATCATAGTGCAGACCACAAGGATGATGTTGCAGACGAAAGTCATCCATATCACCTTCTTCGCCGTTTTGTAGCCCCACATCTCGGTGAGCACATCACCCAGCATATAGGCGAAGGGGAACGTTATCGTCCCTGCATCAAAATAGAAAAGATTAAAGAAACCTATGACCTTGACAGCCATGATATTAGAGACCAAATACATGGTCACGAAGAGCGACGAAACAATCATCAACATAGACTGACTGTCCGTTCGGTTTTTGAAAGGGTTTTCCGATAC
>JAZOSI010000088.1:0-8342 GCA_045657065.1 Congzhengia sp.
TTATAAAAGAATTGCAGGTTGCGGCTCAGGTACAGAATATTTTGCGGTTACCCCCTGGGGCGAACTTTACCCCTGCCACCAGTTTGTAGGCGATGAAAAGTACAAAATGGGCGACATCTGGAAAGGCGTTACTAAGGAAGAAATTCGTGACGAGTTCAAAATGTGCAACGCTTATGCAAAACCCGAATGCGCTGACTGCTGGGCAAAGCTTTATTGTAGTGGCGGTTGTGCGGCAAATGCATACCACGCATCAGGAAAAATCACAGGCATTTATGAGCAGGGATGTACCCTTTTCAAAAAGCGTATTGAATGCGCGATAATGATGAAAGTTGCGCTGGATGAAGAATGTTGTGAAGAGAAAATATAAATTAAAAGGCACTCCGTAAGGAGTGCCTTTATTTATTAAAAATCTATTTTTGAAACTTACAAGCCAAGTATATTATTGGCAGCACACAATACTGAAACTTTTCCACTTTCGTAGGTTAGTCCGCCCTGCATATAGGCAGCGTATGGCGCGCGTAGCGGTCCGTCCGCTGAAATTTCTATACTTGCACCGGAAACAAATGCACCTGCTGCCATAATAACCTGGTCACTATACCCCGGCATATCCCAGGGTTCAGGTACAACGAATGAATCGATAGGCGCACCTCTTTGAATTCCGCGACAGAATGCACATAAGTTTTCGGCAGAGTTGAGTTTCACTGCCTGAATTATGTCGCCGCGCACTTCTTTTGATGTGGGTGCTACTTCAAATCCCATAAGAGAGAATACTTCAGCTGCAAATACTGCAGTCTTCAAACTCTGTGCAACTGTGTGGGGAGCCATGAAAAATCCCTGATACATGTGGCGGTTCATACCTAAAGATGCCCCAACTTCTGCGCCTATTCCGGGGGATGTGAGTCGGTATGAAACCTGCTCTACCAAATCCTGTCTTCCGGCAAGATATCCACCGGTTAATGCCAGTCCGCCGCCGGGGTTTTTAATTAAAGACCCTGCAATGATGTCTGCACCTACATTGGTAGGCTCTAATCTTTCTACAAATTCACCGTAGCAGTTATCTACCATAACAACCACATCGGCGCGAGTGTTCTTAATAAAAGATATAGCGTCTGCCAGTTCTTCCACTGTATATGATTCACGCCACGCGTAACCCTTTGAGCGCTGAAGTTCCACCATTTTTACTTTTTTATTTTTTAAAACTTCGCCCAAGGTTTCTTTATCTATTTTGCCATCTTTCGTGAGAGAAACTTCTATGTAATCAATTCCCCAGTCTTTTAAGCTTGCACCTGATTCACCACGCTTTCCGATGATTTCTTCCAATGTATCATAGGGTGCACCGGTTGCTGAAACCAAAATATCACCGGGGCGCAAAATTCCGAACAGGCAAGAGCATATTGCATGAGTGCCCGATACTATACTGTGGCGCACTAAAGCCGCTTCTGTGCCAAAAACATCGGCATAGATTTTTTCTAAAGTATCTCTGCCCAAGTCGTCATAACCGTAGCCTGTTGAAAGTCCCAAATGTGCTTCTGACACTCTGTGCTCTGAAAATGCTTTCATAACCTTTAACTGATTGTACTCAGCCGTTTTGTTTATGGCGTCGAAAGTGGCGCGCACGTTCTCTTCAGCTTTCATGCCTAATTCAATTGTTTTTTCGGATAAACCGTATTCTTCTTTTAAAATTCTTTCCATTTGTCAAACTTCCTTTACTACACCAAAACCGTCAAAATCCGGAATGAAGCTTTCTTCTGCCGCTCCGCCCTCCTGAGTAAAGGCATTTTCTACGCCGAGTGCCAGTGCATAGTCGATTAACTTTTCGTAATCGGAATCCTTTACTCGTCTTTTGAGTTCAGGAAAAGCATCAAGATTTCCTACGGGGGTGTATTGATTCATTATGCTTAAAAATATATTGTTTTCGTATTTTTCGTAAAGATATTTTATGATTTTTTTGCTCTCTGCGAGTCTTTCTGGCAACATAAGATGTCTCACGATTACGCCTTTTGTCATCATACCGTCTTCGGAGAAAACGGGTGTGGGTTGTTGGCGTACCATCTCGTCGATTGCCGCTTTGGCTACCTCGGGATAGTCGGGTGCGCCTGAGTATTTTTTTGCACTCTCTTTTTCTATGTACTTAAAGTCAGGCAGAAAAATGTCAATAAGACCATCACATTGTTTAAGCGTCTCAACTTTCTCATAACTGCTTGTATTATACACAAAAGGAATACCGATACCGCGTGCCTTTGCAAGCTCTATCGCCGATAAAACATCGGGCAAGAAGTGTGATGCTGTAACCAGATTTATATTGTGAGCACCGCGCTCTTTCAGTTCAAAGAAAATCTCACATAGCCTTTCTTTATCTACTGTAATGCCGAAATTCTCGTGGGAGATTTTTTTGTTCTGACAATATACGCAGGACAAATTACAACCCGAGAAAAACACAGTACCCGATCCCATAGCACCTGATATGCAGGGCTCTTCCCAACAGTGGAGTGATGCGCGAGCGATTTTTATTTTATCGGTTGTGCCACAAACGCCTGTGTTTGTTGTTCTGTCAACACCGCAGTTTCTGGGGCACAGAGTACAACTATTCATTGATAGCAATCTCAACTGCGCGTGCAAGCTTATCAGGACATGATGTACCCTTGCCACCGCAGTCGATACCTTTTAATCTTTTTATCACATCCAAAGCATCCATACCTTCTACCAACGCCGAAAGTCCCTGTGTATTTCCTGAACAACCGCCAAGAAATCTTACATTTCTTACTTTATTATCATCGTCAATAGAAAAGGCAATTTTTCTTGCACAAACGCCTGATGTATTTACTTCAAATTCCATAGTAATCCTCCTAATTTACAAGCCATTTTTTCGGTACGAATATTTCGTTGAATTTGTATATAGCAAAGTTATCTGTCATACCTGCGATGTAGTCGCATACTGTCTGCTCAAGTCCGAATCTCTCAATGTCAGCGCCAAGATTTCCTAAAAGATGCGGTTTTTCCATAAATGTTTCAAAAAGTATGCGGATGACTTTTCTTGCTTTTTCGTCTTCGCCCTTTGCCTCACTGTCTACATAGACAGTCTCAAACATAAATTTACGGAGATCCATCATAGCAGAAAAAACTTCCTCCGACATTAAAATCTCAGGCTTGTCAGCTGATGTCTTTACTATGTCACATATAAGAGCATTTATTCTTTCACCGTGTGTTTTTCCGAGCGTCTTGACACATTTTTTCGGAATATCTTTTTCGTTTATTATATCAGCACGGAGTGCGTCGTCAATATCGTGATTTATATATGCAATACGGTCGGCCAGCTTTATGATTTTTCCTTCCAATGTAGACGCTTCATTTTTGCCTGCGTGATTTTTTATGCCGTCACGGACTTCAAAGGTAAGGTTCAATCCTGTGCCGTTTTCCAAAAAGTCAACAACTCTTAAGCTTTGGTTGTAATGTTTAAAACCAAAAGAGCAAATCTCGTCCAGAATAAACTCGCCCGTATGACCAAAAGGCGTATGCCCAAGGTCGTGTCCTAATGCTATCGCCTCTGTCAAATCTTCATTTAAGCGCAGAGCACGAGCAATGGTGCGGGCAATCTGAGAAACTTCCATAGTGTGGGTAAGTCTCGTTCTGTAATGATCGCCTGCAGGCGCTAAAAACACCTGGGTTTTATGTTTTAAGCGACGGAAAGATTTGGCGTGAATTATGCGGTCGCGGTCACGCTGAAAATCCGTTCTTATATCGCAGGTTGATATTTCTTTTTGTCTGCCTTTTGTATTGGCAGAAAAGGTCGCATAAGGGGACAGGATTTTTTCTTCGTTTTTTTCTGTCATTTCTTTGATTGTCAATCTGCACCACCGCCTTTTGATAATATCTCAATTATATATTAACACATCAATATTACAATTGTGTAAAAAAGAGGCTACATTCCTTTTAAAAATGCGGATTTTACAGAAAAAAATACTATAAAATCATTGAAATTTTAAAAAAAATGTGGTAAAATTACTATGTTATACTGTGTGCATTGTCTGTACGCGGTAAAATATCAATTTTTAAGTTTTTAATTTAAAAAAATAAATTTTCTCAGAGGAGGAAAACCAATGGCAAAGAAATTTAAAACCATGGATGGTAACTGCGCTGCTGCACATTGCGCCTATGCGTTTACTGAAGTAGCTGCAATCTATCCTATTACTCCTTCTTCCACAATGGCAGAATATGTGGACCAGTGGAGCGCAAACGGACTCAAAAACATTTTCGGACAGACTGTTGAAGTTGTGGAAATGCAGTCAGAAGCAGGTGCTGCAGGTGCAGTACACGGCTCACTCCAGGGTGGTGCGTTAACAACCACATTCACAGCATCACAGGGCTTATTGCTCATGATCCCCAATATGTACAAAATTGCGGGCGAATTACTTCCCACAGTTTTCCATGTAAGCGCAAGAGCATTAGCTGCTCACGCACTTAATATTTTTGGTGACCATCAGGACGTTATGGCTTGTCGTCAGACAGGTTTTGCGATGCTCGCTTCAGGCAGTGTTCAGGAAACAATGGACTTAGGTGGCGTAGCACACCTCGCTTCAATCAAAGGCAGAGTACCTTTCGTACACTTCTTTGATGGTTTCAGAACATCACACGAAATCCAGAAAATCGAAGTTATGGACTACGAAGACTTAAAAGGTTTAGTTGACTGGGATGCTTTAAAATCATTTAAAGACAATGCATTAAACCCCGAACACCCCGTTCTTCGTGGTACAGCTCAGAACCCTGACATCTACTTCCAGGGCAGAGAAGCTTGTAATACATTCTACGATGCAATTCCTGACATCGTAGCTGACTACATGAAAGAAATCACAAAAATTACAGGTAGAGAATACAAACCATTCAACTACTACGGCGCACCCGATGCAGAAAAAGTTATCGTTGCTATGGGTTCTGTATGCGAAGCTATCGAAGAAACAGTTGACTACTTAAATGCTCGTGGCGAAAAAGTTGGTGTTGTTAAAGTTCACCTTTACAGACCTTTCTCAGCTAAATACTTCTTCGATGTAATGCCTGATACAGTTAAGAAGATTGCAGTTCTCGACAGAACAAAGGAACCCGGTTCACTCGGCGAACCCTTATACCTCGATATCTGTAACCTCTACACAGGTAAAAAGGACGCACCCTCAATCATTGGTGGTCGTTTCGGTCTTGGTTCAAAAGACACAACACCCACACAGATTGCTACAGTTTACGCTGAACTTGACAAAGCGGAACCTAAAAACGGCTTCACAATCGGTATCGTGGATGACGTTACAAACCTTTCCTTGTCACCCGTTGAAAAAATCAACGCTGCTCCCGAAGGTGCAACACGTTGTAAGTTCTGGGGCTTCGGTTCTGACGGTACAGTTGGTGCTAACAAAGACGCTATCAAAATCATCGGTGACAACACAGACCTTTACGCTCAGGCCTACTTTGATTACGACTCGAAGAAATCAGGTGGCGTAACAATGTCACACTTACGTTTCGGTAAGAAACCCATCAAGTCAACATACTTGCTTGACGAAGCTGACTACATCGCTTGTCACAAACCTTCATACATCTATCAGTACGATATTTTAGAAGGCCTCAAAAAAGGTGGTACATTCTTGCTTAACTGCGTATGGTCACCCGAAGAATTAGAAGAAAGATTACCCGCTTCAATGAAGCGTTACATTGCAGAAAACGAAATCAAGTTCTACATCATCAATGCTGTTGATATCGCATCTTCAATCGGCCTTGGCGGTAGAATCAACATGGTAACACAGTCTGCATTCTTCAAACTTGCTAATGTTATTCCGATAGAAGAAGCTGTTCCGCTCCTTAAAGATGCTATCAACAAGACATACGGCAAGAAGGGCGAAAAGATCGTTGCTATGAACTGCGAAGCAGTTGATAAAGCATTAGATGCTATCGTTGAAATCAATGTTCCTGCTTCTTGGCGCGATGCTAAAGACGAAGTAAAAGAAGAAAGAGACGTTCCTGAATTTATCAAGAAGATCGTTGAACCTGTAAATGCACAGCAGGGTAACAAACTCCCCGTTTCAACATTTAAAGGTATCGAAGACGGTACATTCATGCAGGGTACATCACAGTACGAAAAGAGAACTGTTGCAGTTTCTGTTCCTTCATGGGATGAAACAAAATGTATCCAGTGTAACCAGTGTTCATTAGTTTGTCCTCACGCGGCAATCAGACCTATCCTCTTAACAGAAGAAGAAGCGGCTAAAGCTCCTGACACCTTTGTTACAAAAGATGCTACAGGTCCTCAGCTCAAAGGTCTTAAATTCCGTATGCAGGTTAGCCCCAGAGACTGTCTTGGTTGCGGAGTTTGTGCTAATGTTTGTCCTGAAAAAGTTCAGGCGCTCACAATGATCCCCGTTGACGCTGCAGTTGACGCTGACGCTGCTAACTGGGAATATGCAGTGACAGTTCCCGTAAAAGACAACCTTATGGATAAAGGTACAGTTAAGGGCTCACAGTTCGCACAGCCCCTCCTCGAGTTCTCAGGCGCTTGTGCTGGTTGTGGTGAAACACCTTACATCAAGTTAATCACACAGTTATTCGGCGACAGAATGATGATTGCCAACGCTACAGGTTGTACATCAATCTGGGGTGGCTCTGCTCCTTCAATGCCTTACACAATGAATGCTGAAGGCAAAGGTCCCGCTTGGGCTAACTCACTCTTCGAAGACAATGCTGAATTCGGTCTCGGTATGACTGTTGCAGTTAGAAAAATCAGAGAAACTCTGAAAGCTAAGATGGCTGAAGCAATAGATGCAGGCGTAGATGCAAAAACTGCAGACGCATTTAAATTATGGATCGATGGTATGAACGATGCTGATGCTTCAAAGGCGGCTGCAAAAGCAGTTGAAGAAGCACTCAAGACAGCAGATATGACAATCCCCGGCGTTAAAGAAGTTGCAGAAAGAACAGACTTCTTAATCAAACGTTCTAACTGGGCGTTCGGTGGCGACGGCTGGGCATACGATATCGGTTACGGCGGTCTTGACCACGTTATCGCATCAGGCGAAGACATCAACATCTTCGTTGTAGATACAGAAGTTTACTCAAATACAGGCGGTCAGTCATCAAAAGCTACACCTACTGCTGCAGTTGCAAAATTTGCAGCAAGCGGTAAGAAAGTTAAGAAGAAAGACCTTGGTATGATTGCTACAACATACGGTTATGTATATGTTGCACAGATTGCATTAGGTGCTAACCCCTCACAGGCAATCAAGGCTATTCGTGAAGCTGAAGCTTACCCCGGTCCTTCACTTATCATCGCTTACGCTCCCTGTATCAACCACGGTATCAAAGCAAAAGGTAACATGGCCAACTCAATTGCAGAAGAGAAAAAGGCAGTTGACACAGGATACTGGCACTTATGGAGATACAACCCCGACCTCAAAGAAGAAGGCAAGAACCCCTTCATTCTGGATTCAAAAGAACCCACAGGTCAGGTTCGTGACTTCTTAGAAGGCGAAAACAGATACCTTATGTTAAAACAGGCATTCCCCGAAGTAGCAGAAGATCTCTTCACAAAAGCAGAAAAAGACTTGCTCGAAAGATACGAAAACTACAAGAGAATGGCTCAGTAAATCAGGTGAATTTGGCGCATAAGCGTTCAAAACAATACGGTTAAAAATGAAGGCACTCGCTTTTGCGAGTGCCTTTTATTTTATGTTTTCAACTTAAACGAATGTCACCTCTCGGCGTACCCTCGTACGCCTTCGGGTAACCACTTCGTGTTCCATTCGTTTATTATGCATCTAAATTTCCTCTGAATTACTCGGACAGACATACATCAAACTAAGGCATTAAAAAAAGAGATTCGCGTTTTAGCGAATCTCTACATTATTATTTCAAATAGTGCCTTACACGGTCTGCGCTAAATTCACAAGCCTGTAATTTTAGAGTTTATTTCTGATAATCTTACCACTTGTTGTCTTGGGCAGTTCGTCGCGGAATTCTACTATTCTGGGGTACTTATAAGGAGCAGTATGCTCTTTTACATACATCTGAATTTCGCGTTTTAACTCTTCAGAGGGAGTTGTGCCCTTTGTGAGTACGATGCTTGCTTTTACAACCTGTCCGCGAACCGGGTCGGGAGCAGCCGATACACCACATTCTACAACATAGGGAAGTTCCATGATAACACTTTCGATTTCAAAAGGTCCAATACGATAGCCTGATGACTTGATAACATCGTCAACTCGGCCTACATAGTAGTAGAAACCGTCTTCATCGCGATAAGCAACGTCGCCTGTGTGGTACATACCGTCGTGCCATACGGATTTTGTTTTTTCTTCGTCTTTGTAGTAACC
>JAZOSI010000089.1:0-15243 GCA_045657065.1 Congzhengia sp.
CGAAGGTTTAAACCTTCGTCTTTTTTTCATTTAATAATTCGATATTACTTTTTTGTTTTCGTAATCATAACAGAGTACAGTCTTTCCTTGTAATGCTGCGTTGCTGTTACACCCTATTCTGACTATTTTAATTCTTTTAGTGTTTACATCTACTGCCATCACATTGAAACAGTCAAAGTTTTTTGTGCCTTTTGCGCGCACACTTTCTAAACGGTCACCGGGTGTGCTGGAGGCGCATTCGAGCTGGATGTTTAATATTCCGTCTTTTGTATATCCTATATCATCAAAGTGATTATGTCCGCAAAGATGAGCGATATGTTCTCCGCCATTGTTCTTAAATTCAACAATATATGGTCCTATATCTTTTCCACCTCTGTATGCAAAAGAATAGTTGTTATCTATAGGTGTAAAGCTTGATTCTACTGGTATTGCCATATATCCAGCTGACATGTGGGATGCTGTAATAACTGCCAGACCGTTTTGATTAGCATCTGCTAAAACTTCTGACAACCATTGTCCCTGATTACCTGACCATTGTTGGTCGTTTAATACAATAAGGCGAACACCTGATTCATAGAAATCTTTATAATAGTATGTAGCATAAGCTTCATCGCCAAAGACTACATCCCAATTTTCCGTATCGGAGAAAACAGCATTATAAGTTTCTTCTGTTGTTGCGCTTGTGGTTTTACCATTATTATAGGTCGAATATGTATCGTGATTTCCTACAGCGTTATAAATAATACGGTTTTTGGGTTTTGCTAACGAGTACAAATCTATTGCTTGGTTAATTGCCGTTCCGCTATAATCTCCTGTATGAATTGCGAAATCAATATATTCTTCATATTTGTCTATATATTCAACAATTCTTTTCCATTCGGTTTTGTGAGAATGAATATCTGTAAAATGTACAAATTCAAGAGGAACAAGTGTATCACCGAATTTTGACGACCTTGATTTTGATGCCTGCATTACAAGATGTTCAACATCTTTGTTAAGAGATATAATATCAGCCGTATCTTTAGTTATCTCAATGTCGTTGAATATAGTGTCATACTCTGCACTGCTTATAGCTGATTGGTCTTGCTTTCTGAACAACAGTCTGAATTTTGTTCCGGAATCAAACCTTTTACATCCAGTAGTATCCTCAAATACAGTACTGGTACCGTCATCTTTATATGTGCGATAAAAGAATCTGCTTATTTCAGGATTATAATTAACAACGATGTCAAAATCATATACCAAAGGCTTTTCTGTATTTGTCACAATACCGTTTGTCCAAGAGGTGACATTGCCAGAACTATCAAGTCCTCCGATGGTAAAAGACATATTGTATTTAAGTTCGTGGGTAATAGTAGATATTCTTTTATTTATATCTTCGATTTGTGTTTCAAGGCTTTCTTTGCCGTTATCCTCAAGATATGTTTTAATAATAGGATTCAGTGCAATATGACAAGCTTTTGTCATATTGATGGGGATTTTAGTTTGCCAAAAGTAACCATCTTCCAGCTGATTGTAATCAACAATCGCATAACCTGAAACACCACTCCCGTTATATTCAGTTAATTTTATAGGCACATCTTTATCAAATGTTTTTACCTGTTCTTTTGTTTGCAATAAATAGCGTGCAATCCATTTAGTTGGTGCATCTCTGTATGCTAGATAAAATGTAGTCCAATATAAATTGTTTGCATAGGAATTCTTTTTGATTTGCCCGATTACGATTTCTTTATCTTCTGCACCTTCAAGATATATTTCCTTAAGACAGTCAAGAGGTATCTCGGTAGTAAAAATGCCTTCCTTAAAGAATGTATCTCTATATACTACATCTTTGCGGGATACAATATTCAGACTATAAAAAATATCGTCATAGATGCTGTCGATTTTTACGCTCATGTCTTTGTATTGGAACAACAAACAAAATTTTGTTCCGGCTTGAATCGTATGACTTCCGCCGGAAATTAAAACATATGTATTGAAACTATTGTCTTCATTATAGACACCGAAATAATAATTATATAACACATCGTTCCATCGCAATATAATATCGTAATCGTACATTAAAGGAGTTGAGGGAATTGTAGCAATACCATTCGAAGCGGGCGAAGCACTTCCGTCAGGTAGCAAAGGACCTACAACGAATCCCATATCATATTTGATATTGTGTGGCATTGACATTGCCATATCTTTGACAGCGGAGATTTGTTTGCTGAAATCGTCACTCGGTTCCTCACTGATTACAGGACCTGATGTTGAAATTTCTGTTGCCGATACTGTTGAAAAATTTAAAAGCATTATTGCAAGAAGCAATAACGAAAGAATTTTTTTCATTATTTGCACTTCCTTTGGATAAGAATAATAGTTTGCTTTAGACGCTTTCTGTCTAAAATAAATTATAGACGCTTTATGTCTGAAAGTCAATAGAAAGTTTGCGTCTATGATAGAATTTGCATGAGGTGTTTTATTATGATATTATCCTTCGGCGAAAAAATGAAAAACTTACGCGAAGACCATGACCTCACCCAAGGGCAGCTTGGAGAAAAATTGAATATGACTCAAAGAAAAATATCTTATATTGAGAACAACAAATACGAACCAAGCATTGATGACATCAAAACTATATGCTTATTTTTTAATGTTTCTGCAGATTATATGTTAGGTTTGTCGGAAAAGCATACACCTTTAAAGAGCAAGAACATATAAAAAAGACGAAGGCATAATACCTTCGTCTTTTAATTTTTTCCGACCTTTATGATTTATTCCGTAATACCAAAGCTAATCCCCAAGGCTTCGTCGACTTTTGCAATCAGTGTATCGTCGAGTCTGCCTATTTTTTCTTTCAGACGCTTTTTGTCGATGGTCCTTACCTGTTCCAACAAAATAACAGAATCTTTTAAAAGACCGAACTCGTTCGCGCTTATTTCTATATGGGTTGGAAGCTTTGCTTTGTTAATCTGAGAGGTTATAGCGGCAATGATGACAGTGGGGGAAAACTTATTTCCCACATCGTTCTGAACAATCAGAACAGGTCGTGTACCGCCTTGCTCGGAGCCTATTACGGGACTTAAATCAGCGTAAAAAATATCTCCTCTTTTTACAACCACATTTATTCACACTCCGCAAGTTTTTCCTCATACGCAAGAATTGCTTCTTCCTCTGCGTCAAAACACATACGGGCAATGCTTAAATTAAGCTCTGCCATTTCCTGATAACCTTTTTTTAAGAGTTCAGTTCCCTCACGCTTTTTCTTTTCGCGAAGGTACATTTTCATAGCCTCCCTCACGAATTCGCTGCGGTTGACATTTTCACCTTTGGCGGCAGAATCTACTGCTGCGAGAAGTGAATCGGGAACGGTTATCAAAACTTTTTTTAGTTGAGACAATATAGTCAGGCCCCCATTCGTTTTCGCTGCAAGGCGTATGCCTCAGAGTGAAATTATGCGTGTTGTAGGCTTTCGCCACAATATAATTATACATCAGTTCGGAATCAATTTCAACGAACAAATATTTACAATTATAAGTAGGTAAGTACATCTATAATTTTTTTGTCTTTTATAAAAACTCGTGGGGTTCTGTTCCCTGTCAATGACAGTATTTCGTGAGGCACAGTGCCTGCATTTTCAGCCAGTTTTTCTAAAGAAATATCTTTATCTCCTCCGTTTCCAAATACAATGACTTCGTCGCCGACATTTATATTATTGACAGAGGAAACATCTATCATACATTGGTCCATACAAATTTTTCCCACTACGGGAACTTTTTTGCCTGCAACCATCATTACAGCAGTACCTGACAAACATCTTAAGTAACCATCTGCGTAGCCTATCGGTACAGTTGCAAGCTTGGTTTTTCCTTTTGTTCTGTATGTTGCACCGTAGCTGACGGGAGTGTTATCACACTTTTCGTCTATTCTTGTGATTCGTGCTTTTACGGTCATTGCAGGAATAAGATCAAGCTTTTCGCTGGTGATATTGCTGCTTGGATAAAGCCCGTAGATAATAATACCAGGGCGTACCATATCAAGATGGTATTCGGGATATTCTACAATACCTGCACTGTTACATATGTGTCTATATTTAAATGATATGTTTTCTTTTTCTAAAGCGTTCACAACATTCATAAAAGTCTCGTACTGATGGTCTGTCATAGCACGGTCTTTTTCATCTGCACATGAGAGATGTGTGAAAATTCCTTCGGTTTCAACATTGGGCAAGAAGCATATTTCCTTGATTCGTTTTATGCCGTTAACATCACAGGAAAATCCCAGACGTGACATTCCCGTATCAACTTTAATATGAAATTTTGCGCGTTTTTCCTGCTGAATTGCGGCTTTTGACATAGCGCGTGCTAAAGTTTCGTCGGTTATAGTGGCAGAAATATCATACTTTATCATATCTGACGCTAGAACTGTGCCTACGCTTCCAAGTACTAAAATAGGTGCAGAAAAACCGGAAAGGCGAAGCTGTCTGCCTTCTTCAAAGGTAGCAACAGCCAAAGCGTCTGCACCGTTTTCAATCATGGTTTTTGCGGTTTCAAAAAAACCGTGACCGTAGGCATTTGCCTTTACGACGCACAGGATTTTTGTGGTTTCTCCCACTAATTTTCTTATGTTTTTAACATTGTGGGCAATGGCATCAAGATTGATTTCTGCCCATACACGAGCGTTGTAGTTTTCCATAGGTTTCTCCTTTGTAGGATTTAATCTGTATTAAATAATGAATCGTCGATTTTTTCGTTGTAACGGAAGTTTTCAAAAGTGCCCTTCAACAATAAGTCTTCATCCCCATAAACCGAAATCGAAACGGGAGCGAGTGTCTTGTTATCAATAGAAAGGTTGACCTTTCTGATGGCGGTGTTTTCGTCAAAAATTTCAACCGAAAGTGTAGTTTTTTTGGACTTCAGAGATTTCTGTACTGAAAGGGAAGTTTCTTCCGAAGCATAATATGCCTTAAAAAAGTTATTAAGATAAAGAACGCCCAGACTGTCACCGTCAGGTACGGTCATTGAGTATTCCGAGCCGTCGGCTACGGTTTTTGTTTTACCGCCTTTTGATACTGTTGTGACACCAAAAGTGGCTTTTTCGTCTGTTATGTGAGTGTAGTACATATCAGGCAACTTTACTTTTTGAGCGACAAAGTATCGGTTTTCGGTTTTGTTGGAATATACTGTTACATCAACATCTGCTGTGTAGCTTTCCATTTTGTTGTAATGTTTATGAATTTTTTCGTAGATGTCCATATCACTGTCAGAAAATCCACTGCAGGCAGAAACCGACAGGCTAATCATCAGTGCAAGAAAAAGTACAAGAATTTTCTTACACACTAAAAATTACAACTCCTTTATATGAGGCGCAATGTCACAACTTTCCATAAACGCCTTTGGTACAAATGATAATATATCAGAACTTGTCATTCCTGCTTCGCCAAAGTTTTCTTTTGCAAGTTTACCTGCTGCAGAATGAATATATACGCCAAGATTTGCAGCATCAAATATCGACAGTCCCTGTGCTATGAGGGATGTCATAACCCCTGCTAAAACATCTCCTGAGCCTGCTGTCGCCATACCAGAATTAGGCGCGTGACATACTGCGATATTTTCTCCTTTATGAGATATAAGGGTAACAGAATCTTTTAAGATTACAGTTACGCCGTAGTGTTCACAAAAATCATTTGAAATTTTTACGGGATTTTCTTTTATTTCAGAAGGTGCTATTCCCGAAAGTCTTGAAAACTCCACAATATGGGGAGTTAAAATTGCATTTTTTCCCTTTATTATATCTATATTTTCTGACAAGATATTCAATCCGTCAGCATCAATAACCATAGGAAGTTCGCATTTTTTTATAAATTCGGTTACGAATTTTTTGGTGGTATCGTCTGTACCCAGACCGCAACCGATCAAAACCGCATCCATACCTTTTGCTTTTTCGAGAAACTCATCATAATCCATCGGCAAAGGATATGTCATAGCGGATGGGAATTCGTGGGCAATGATGGGGATTATTTCATTTGTGGTGGCAATGGTCAACATTCCTGCACCGCTTTTTAAAACTGCACTTCCCGAAAGAATAGCAGCCCCTGCCATACCGGAAGAACCGACGATTGCCATAACCTTACCAAAAGTTCCTTTGTGAGAATCGTCTGACCTTTTGGGAATCAGATTAAATGTATCTTCTGTAATGATTTTTGAAAAACTTTCAGGTTCAGGAATTGAAATAGGTACAACTACCAGTTTTTTAAATGAGTTTTTGTTAATTCCTGTGAACTGATGGAATTTTGCGTAACCAAAAGTTACACACAAATCAGAATTTACGCAGAATTTATTTTTTGCACCATCACAAAGCTCTACACCGCTTGGCACATCAACTGAAGCAACAAAAGATTTACTTTCGTTGATTTTTTCGATTATTTCTCTTACGGGAGAGGTAACTTCGCTGTGAAATCCCGTGCCGAAAATCGCATCAATTATTATATCATATTCAGTGTTAATATCTTTAATGAACGGAACGCCCATATTTTTTAAAGCATTAGCATTTGTCTTTGCATCAGGCGTGAGTGACTCAATATCAAAAATGGGAAGAACCAAAACTTCGCATCCGTCGAAATGGAGAAGTCTTGCAATGGCGAAACCATCGCCTGCATTATTGCCTTTTCCGCATACGACCAAAATCTTTTTAGACTTAAGACAACCGTATTCGTTTTTGAGCGCCGTAACAAACCCCATTGCCGCATTTTCCATAAGCACAATGGATGGAATACCGTATTCGTTTATGGCTTTTTCTTCAAGCCTTTTCATCTCGTTTGTACTTATTGCGACCATAATGCTTCTCCTTTTTACATATATAAAATATTTTATAACAAAGACGCACAATTTACAAGGTTTTTTACAAAAATTATTGAACTCGGGTGATTTCTGTGATACAATTTAGAAAAACAAATCAAGGAGAATAAAATGAGTTTTTTATATAGCACATATATCGGCAAAATAATCCTCACGCTCTTGTGGGCAATGGTGCCTGTGGTTGAACTCAGAGGCGCTATTCCGATCGGTGTAGGCGTTGGACTGCCTTTATGGCTTTCGATAGCAGTATCAGTCATCGGCAATATGATTCCCGTTCCGTTTATTATACTGTTTATAAGACAGATTTTTAAATGGATGAGAAAGGTTAATAAGACTTTTGCCCGTGTTGTTGACAAAATGGAAGAAAAAGCAAATAAGCACAGAGATAAAGTTACACGCTACGGTTTCTGGGGACTTTTTATTTTGGTTGCAATTCCCCTGCCAGGTACAGGTGCGTGGACGGGAGCTTTAGTTGCCGCTATAATGGAACTGCGTTTTAAAACAGCGTTGCCTGCTATCTTTGCAGGAGTTATAGGTGCAGCAATAATAGTATCTTTTGTAACTTACGGTGCATTGTCGGTGTTTGCGTTATGATAGAATTAGAATTTAAAGTTTTAGACTTTATACAGGAATTTTTAAGATGTTCGTTTTTGGATTTTCTGATGCCAAAAATTACGGTTTTGGGAAACGACGGCATAATATGGATTGTAGCGGCACTTGTGCTACTTGCGACAAAAAAATATCGCCGTGGTGGTCTGGCTTTGGCAGTTGGATTGATAGCGGTTCTTTTGATCGGAAATATCACCCTGAAGCCTTTGATTGCCCGTACGAGGCCCTTTGATTTGGTAGAAAATATTGAACTGTTGGTTGCAGCCCCTACGGATTTTTCGTTTCCGTCGGGACATACTCTGTCGTCGGTGGTAGCTGCTGCAATCCTCACTATGACAGACAAACGCTTCGGTTATGTAGCGATACCTCTGGCAGTACTGATAGCATTTTCAAGACTTTATTTATATGTGCATTTTCTTACGGATGTTCTTGGCGGTGTATTTATCGGTGCGATTATTTCGACAGTAATATATTTTGTATTTTTCAGAAAAAAGAGTCTGCAGTAGCAGACTCTTTTATAATGCCAAAAGCAGTTTTAGATTGTCAGAAAAAATCTTTTTAAATTGTGATAAAGGCAACGGATTTTCGCCTTTTCCCACTTCTATCGTGAAGGCAGGAATGTTGAATTTCTCAATAACCCAGTCTTTGTACCCTGTGCAATCGGTCAAACCGTCTGCAAGAATTAACCGATAACCTGAAGCGTCGGACATCTTCCTTGCAATATCTTCGGCATCTGGCGAGCACATCCCCTGATACTTATAGTAAATTTCTTCCCCTTGGGAATGATAGGCAATTACAATGTCGGGGGAGACTTTCTTTGTAAATTCTACGATTGCTTTTGTTTCGGGTTCGCTTTCGGGATATTCGCCTGAATACATAGTCGAACAAGGACCGTAAATTCCTCGTTCCAACTGAATAGCTCTTCCTTTTGAAAAGGATGCGTCGTAGTTGTGATTTAAGTCAATGCCCCGTATATTTGCCTGCCAGTTATTTTTGAATTCGCCGCTTTCATTCATTCTCATCAGACGGTTTTTTACATAGGGCGGTAAGTCATGTGTGATACCCTTAATACAAAGATTGACACCGTCGGGGTTTACCATAGGAATGAAATATACAGTTTTATCTTTTAAAAAATCGCTCTTTTCCTGGCAAAAGTAAGCAATCAAAGAGTTTAAGAGCATTGATGTAATCCATTCTTTTCCGTGGTGTGCAGCAGTGATGATAAGTTTTTTCTTACTGCAACCAAGCTTTATGGCATAGAGTGGTTTTCCTAAAACGCTATAACCGATAGTTTCTTTTTTTATCTGGGGAAAAGTGATCAGTAGTCTTGATAAATCTTTGGCAAAAATATCATAAGTATATGGGACATCAGTGGTAATTAAAACGTCTTCCATATATTTTCACCTCAGTTTAATTTATGTATGAAATATCTAAAAATGACACATACTACCATCGAAAGGAATGATAGTATGAAAAATGTAAGAGTAAAAAGTAAAAGCGTAAGAAGTATCCTCGGACGGTCATACATAGTAGCCACCGTGTTGGGTGCGTCACTGTGTGCGATTGTGCTGTCTTTTGTTTTAAAACCCTATACAAGCAAGGAAGAAAAGGTGGAAGAAATAAAGGTTACACCGCAACAGATTGCAGAAATTGTGCCCGAGGAGATAGAAGTTTCAGAGCTTGAGCCTATACCCGAAGTGGTGTTGGAGGAACCACCTGAAATTTTAGCAATCCCCGATGAAAGTGAACAGGTAGGTATGTTTCAGGCGGAAGAAGTAAAAATCGTTATGCCTTCGTCGGGAAAAATTCTGTACGATTATTCAGATAAACCCAAAAAGTCGGAAATAACGGGCGTATGGCAAACTCACAACGGAATTGATATGGCAGGAACTACTGTGGTGGCAGTATACGACGGCAAGGTGAAAACAGTATCAGAAAATGCTGTAGACGGAAAAAAAGTAGTAATTGAGCATAAAGACGGGTTTGTTTCGACTTTTTGCAGTTTGGGTAGTGTAAGCGTCACTGTGGGGCAAACTGTAAAAGCAGGTGAAAAAATCGGCACCTGCGGAAATACTGCAACGTGCGAAAAGTACGATACGCCCTATGTTCACTTTGAACTTACTAAAAACGGCAAAACAGTAAATCCTCATAATCATAAATAAAACTGGCTGGACGGAAAATAGCGCAGATTGGACAAACTGAACCGCAGGGATACCCGAAGGCGTACGAGGGTACGCCGAGAGGTGAAGTTTGTTCAAAACACAAGGCATAAAAAAGAAGCAATTTGTCGATTGACAAATTGCTTCCTTGTTTTTTGTTGTTTTTCTTTTGATATACACAAGGGATTTCGTTATTTACTTTAATGCCTTGTGTAGTGTGCGCATTTTGCTACAGCCCTTTACTGAATATAAGCTTTGATTTCTTCGATAAATGCATCTGCATCATCTGAATGAACATCAACCTTGATGGGCTTGCTCAAATCAAGGCTGAAGATACCCATAATTGACTTTGCGTCAACTACGTATCTTCCTGATGTTAAGTCAACATCGAATTCGTATTTGTTAACGATATTGACAAAAACCTTAATATCGTTGATAGAACTGAGTAAAATTTCAAATGATTTCATAGTTGTAACTCCTTTTTGTTGATAATATAAACTTACATATCAATTATATTATAGAGTACAAAAAAAGTCAATTCAAAAAATGATAAATATGCCCTAAATTCTCTTGAAAAGAGTGTGTAGTTGTGTTATACTGTATATGTGTAAAACTGTGTATAATTGGGAGAAGATTATGTTTAAAGTTTTAAAGACTGAAAATCGAGCCCGCCGTGGTGAATTCATCACCCCTCATGGCACAATACAGACCCCTGTTTTTATGAACGTGGGAACTTCTGCAGCTATCAAGGGCGGAGTGTCTTCTCTTGATTTAAAAGAACTTAAATGTCAGGTAGAACTGTGTAACACCTACCATTTGCACCTTCGTCCGGGCGACGATGTAGTGGCAAAGATGGGCGGTCTTCACAAGTTTATGAACTGGGACAGACCGATACTTACCGACAGTGGTGGTTTTCAGGTTTTTTCCCTTTCGTCAATCCGTAAAATAAAAGAAGAAGGCGTATATTTTTCTTCTCACATCGTCGGCAAGAAGATTTTTATGGGACCTGAAGAAAGTATGCAGATTCAGTCAAATCTTGCGTCCACTATCGCCATGGCGTTTGACGAATGTGCAGACTCAAAATCTGACAAAAAATATATGCTAGAAAGCGTGGCAAGAACTGAACGCTGGCTCGAGCGATGTAAAGAAGAATTAACCAAGCTCAACAAAACATCAATCAACCGTGAACAGATGCTTTTCGGCATCAATCAGGGCGCAATATATGATGATATACGAATTGCAAATATGAAAAAAATCGCGAAACTCGACCTTCCCGGTTATGCCATAGGCGGTCTTGCGGTTGGGGAAACGGCAGAGGAAATGTATCATGTTTTAGATGCGACCTTGCCCCACGCACCGGAGAATAAACCCAGATACTTGATGGGTGTAGGAACTCCCGTAAATATTATTGAGGCAGTAGCTCGCGGTATTGACTTTTTTGATTGCGTTATGCCGTCGAGAAATGCCCGTCACGGTCACCTCTTTACCTGGAGTGGCATAATAAATATTATAAACCAGAAATATATGACGGATTCTCTTCCCATTGACCCTGAATGTGATTGTCCTGTATGTAAGAATTTCTCACGAGCATACATAAGACATTTATTAAAAGCCGGAGAAATGCTTGGAATGAGACTCGCAGTAATGCACAATCTGTATTTTTATAATGACTTAACGGAAAAAATAAGAGCAGCGTTAGAAAACGGACAGTTCGAGGCTTTCCGTGAAAAATATGTTCCTATTTTAGGAAAGCGTATTTAATGAGGTAACTATGTTTAAAAGATTAAGAGAAGACATAAGAACAATTAAAGAACGAGACCCTGCGGCAAAAAACTCTATTGAGATTTTCTTTATGTATTCAGGGCTTCATGCTATATGGTGGTACAGAATCGGACACTTTTTCTACAAAAAGAAAATGTTCGGTACAGCACGACTCATTTCCCAGTGGGGCAGATTCTGGACAGGAATTGAAATCCACCCCGGAGCAACAATAGGAAAAGGGTTGTTCATTGACCACGGCATGGGAGTGGTAATAGGCGAAACCACCGAAATCGGCGACAATGTAACAATCTATCAGGGAGTAACTCTGGGCGGTACGGGGAAAGACACCGGAAAGCGTCACCCCACCATCGGCAACAATGTAATGATTGGTTCAGGCGCCAAGGTTTTAGGACCTTTTAAGGTTGGAGATAATTCAAAAATTGCAGCAAATGCGGTAGTTTTAAATGAAGTTCCCGAAAACTCCACCTGCGTAGGCGTTCCTGCAAGAATTGTAAAAATCAATAACCAAAGAGTTTGTGAACAACTTGACCAGGTACACATTCCTGACCCGGTTTCACAGGAATTGTGCAGACTACAAGCTAAACTTGAAAAGCTTGAGAAAAAGTTAAAAGAAAGCGAAGAAAAGTAATCAAGGAAGGAATATCGATATGAGAGTATATAACACCTTAACAAGAAAAAAAGAAGAATTTATACCTACCGTTCCCGGAGAAGTAAAAATGTACTCCTGCGGTCCTACTGTGTATAACTTTTTCCATATAGGAAATGCGCGTCCATTTATTATCTTCGACACATTGAGAAGATACTTGGAATATATCGGCTACAAGGTAACATTTGTTCAGAACTTTACCGATATCGATGACAAAATGATAAAAAATGCAAACGAGCAGGGTATAACAGTAAAAGAACTTGCAGACAAGTTCATCGAAGAATACTTTACCGATGCTCAAGGCTTAAATATCAAGGCTGCAACAATTCACCCCAAAGCAACAGAAAATATCGATGCAATTATAAAGACAGTAGAAACCTTGATTGAAAAAGGCTATGCTTATGTTTCACAGGGCGATGTTTACTTTGAAACAAAGAAATTTGCAGAATACGGTAAACTCTCAAAAATGCCGTTGGAAGATTTGGAAGCAGGTGCAAGAATAGATGTAACAGACATCAAGCGCAACCCCACAGACTTTGCTCTCTGGAAAGCGAAAAAAGAAGGAGAACCGGCGTGGACCAGCCCCTGGGGCGAAGGCCGTCCCGGTTGGCATATTGAATGCTCTGCTATGGTAAATAAATTCCTGGGCGAAACCATCGACATCCATTCAGGTGGTCAGGATTTAATATTCCCCCACCACGAAAACGAAATTGCACAGAGTGAATGCTGCACAGGTAAACCTTTTGCAAAATACTGGATGCACAACGGCTATATCAATGTTGACAATCAGAAGATGTCAAAATCTTTAGGCAACTTCTTTACAGTCCGTGATGTAGCGCAGAAATACGACTACGAAGTTATCCGTTTCTTTATGCTTTCTGCTCATTACAGAAGCGTTATCAACTTTGCAGATGAACTTCTGGCACAGTCAGAGGCAGGTCTTAATAGACTTTATAACTGCATAAGCAACTTAGAATTCTTAGAAACAAAAGCTAGAAATCGCGACCTTACAGACGAAGAAAAAGCGATTGTGTCAAAATTTGACGACTTCCGTGCACAGTTCAAAGAAGCTATGGACGACGACTTAAATACAGCAGATGCTATAGCGGCGCTTTTTGACCTTGCAAAATTCATAAATTCAGAAGAAAAATCAAACTGGCCCATTGCACTCTTTGACGAAGCAAAGAAAGTAATGAAAGAACTCGGCGATGTTTTAGGCATATTTACACGCTCTACTGCAGATACTATTTCAGATGAAGCAAAGGCTTTAATCGAAAAAAGAAGTAAAGCCCGTGAGGAAAAAGACTGGGCAACATCAGACGCTATTCGTGACGAGTTGCTTGCTATGGGCATTGAAGTAGCAGACACCCGTCAGGGCGTTAAGATAAGAGTGATAAAATAATGAATATAGATAAGATTTTATCAAAAGAAGAAATACCTGAAATCAATACACTGTCACCTTTGACGTTAGCGTTTATCGGTGACAGTGTGTATGAAATGTTTATAAGAACGAAAATTTTGTCATTGGGCAACCGTCCTGCAAACGAATTACATAAAATAGCGGTAAAGTTTGTAAAAGCAAGTCAGCAGGCGCGTGCTGCCCACGAAATTTTTGAAAAACTCACAGAAGAAGAAAAAGACATATACAAGCGTGGAAGAAATACCAACATCCACACAGTACCTAAAAATGCAGATATGGCGGACTACCGCCACGCAACTGCATTAGAGGCGCTGATAGGGTATTTATACATCAAGGGAGAAGAAACGCGACTGGAATGTGTTTTATGCGATGCTTTTACAATACTTAACCGCGAATAGCAGGAGGTATGTATGAAAAAAGCGTTTCGTGTTATAAAGGAGTATCTTGTTATTACGGCAGGAATGCTTATAGCATCGGCAGGCATAAGCCTTTTTTTAGAACCACACAACATTGTGGCAGGGGGCGTTTCAGGTATTGCTATAATTATAAGTAATTTTACGGATTTTCCTATGGGTATCATTACTTTGGCACTGAATATCCCCATATTTATACTTGGAGTTGTTTTTTTGGGAAACAGTTTCGGGGTGAAATCCTTATACGGTGCAGTTACATTTTCGCTTTTTATTGATTTAACCGCAAACATTCCTTTCCATACCCAAAGCATTGTTATGGCGTCAATCTTTGGCGGATTGCTTTTAGGTGTAGGCTTGGGAACAGTTTTTTTATCAGGCGCGACATCAGGCGGAACAGACATAATAGCGGCAATTTTCAATAAACTCATAAAAGCCATTGATGTAGGTAAGTGGATATTTGTTGTAGATATTGCCGTGATTTTAGCAGGTGCTTATTTCATAGGAAATACAGACTCTGTACTTTCGGGAATAATTGCTTTATTTATCAATTCTTTCCTGATTGATTATGTGATAACGGGAGCTAATCACGCCAAAATGGTTTATGTAATATCAGAAGCTTCCGAAACCATCGCCCGAAAAATTATGAGTGAACTCGACCGTGGTGTTACAGGTATTTTCACTAAGGGAATGTACACCAAGAATGAGCGTGCAATGCTTATGTGCTTAGTAAAGCGGTTTGAGTTGCCAAAACTCGAAAAAATAGTAGAAGAAACAGACGAAAATGCATTTATGATACTCACCCAGGCAAGACAGGTCAGAGGCGAGGGTTTCGTAAATTATCCAATAAATAATAAAAAATAATATATACGAGAGGGGAGTTAACTTTGTTGGACAACAAGAAGGTTACAGAGTTAAAACTGATAGCCGCTAATGTAAGAAAGCACGCTCTTACAGGCGTCTATAACGCAGCATCAGGACATCCGGGAGGCTCACTTTCCATTTCTGATGTACTTACACTTTTATATTTTGAGGTTATGAATGTAGACCCCAAAGATACTAAAAATCCCGACCGTGATAGATTTGTACTGTCAAAGGGTCACTGCGCACCTGCGCTCTACGGTGTATTGGCGGAAAAAGGCTTCTTCCCCAAAGAAGATATTGCCACACTCAGAAAAACAGGCTCATACTTACAGGGACATCCTGATATGAAGGGTATTCCCGGTGTTGATATGTCAAGCGGATCACTTGGTCAGGGCATTTCAGCCGCTAATGGTATGGCGTTGGCAGGAAAAATTGACAATAAGGACTACCGTGTATACACAATTTTGGGCGACGGCGAGCTTCAGGAAGGTCAGGTATGGGAAGCAGCAATGTA
>JAZOSI010000090.1:0-3960 GCA_045657065.1 Congzhengia sp.
TGAGCTGCCGGTAAGTCGATTTTATTGATAACGGGCATAATCTCTAAATTGTGGTCTAAAGCAAGATAGGTATTAGCCAGCGTCTGCGCTTCTATACCCTGAGATGCGTCAACTACTAAAATCGCGCCCTCGCAGGCAGCAAGACTACGCGAAACCTCGTAGTTGAAGTCAACGTGCCCCGGGGTATCTATTAAATTGAGTACATATTCTTGTCCATCGTTTGCCTTATGAAGAAGCCTTACCGCACGGGCCTTTATGGTGATACCACGCTCACGCTCAAGGTCCATATTGTCTAAAACCTGACTTTCCATTTCGCGTTCAGTCATAGTGCCGGTTTTTTCTAAGAGACGGTCGGCAAGTGTGGACTTGCCGTGGTCTATATGGGCAATGATAGAAAAGTTTCTTATATTTTTTTTGTCCATCTTATTCTCCGGTTTTTATGGATTATTTTACTACGATATTAACGAGTTTTCCAGGTACACAAATTAATTTAAGAACTTGCTTTCCTTCGATTAAAGCAACGATTTTTTCGTTTTCCAGTGCTACTTTTTCCATTTCTTCACGAGTGATGTTAGCAGGAATCATAATCTTGTCTTTAACCTTGCCGTTAATCTGTGCAACAATCTCAACTGTATCGTCAACACATTTTGCTTCGTCAAATTCGGGCCATGTGGTCTCATTAAGACAACCGCCGAAGTTTGCTCTTTCCCACATTTCTTCTGTTAAGTGAGGAGCGGCAGGGTTTAAGAGTGTAATGAATGTCTTTAACTCGCCGCGTGTGATTGAGCCTTTTTTGTAGATGTCGTTGATTAAAGCCATAAGTGTAGCAATAGCTGTGTTGAACTTCATCTTATCGTAATCGTCTGTTACTTTTTTGATTGCTTTGTGCATTGCTTTTTCTAAATCGGCGCTGTAACCTTCTTCGTCTGTTAAGATTTCCTGAAGATTCCATACACGTTCGATAAAGCGGAAGCAACCCTTAACGCCGTTTATAGACCATGGTGTTGACTGATCGAACGCACCGATGAACATTTCGTAAGTTCTGAATGTATCAGCACCAAAGCCTTCTACCATATCATCGGGGTTTACAACGTTTCCGCGTGATTTTGACATTTTTTCGCCGTTTTCGCCCAAAATCATACCGTGTGAGGTACGTTTAGCATAAGGTTCGGGAGTAGAAACTACGCCAATATCATATAAGAACTTGTGCCAGAATCTTGAGTACAAGAGGTGGAGTGTTGTGTGTTCCATACCGCCGTTGTACCAGTCAACAGGCAACCAGTAGTTAAGCTTTTCTGTTGCTGCTATTGCAGAGTCATTCTCAGGGTCGATATATCTTAAGAAATACCATGATGAACCTGCCCACTGAGGCATTGTGTCGGTCTCGCGTTTTGCAGGAGCGCCACAATGAGGACATGTGGTATTTACCCAGTCGGTCATTTTAGCTAAAGGTGATTCGCCGTTTTCGCCAGGTTCGAAATTATCGGTCTCCGGAAGTGTAAGGGGGAGTTCTTCTTCCGGAAGGGGAACCCAACCGCACTTTTCACAATAAACTAACGGAATAGGCTCACCCCAGTATCTCTGGCGTGAGAATACCCAGTCACGGAGTTTGTAGTTAATCTTTTTCTTGCCGATGCCTTTTTCGGTTAAATATTCTATCATTTTGGCAATAGCGTCTTTAACTTCCAAACCATTTAAGAATTCAGAGTTTATCATTTTACCTGAATAGATATCAGTAAATGCAGCTTCCTGAACATTTTCGCCACCTGCAACAACTTCGATGATGGGGAGGTTGAATTTCTTTGCAAATTCCCAGTCACGGTCGTCATGGGCGGGTACTGCCATAATTGCGCCTGTACCGTAGCTTGTCAATACATAGTCAGAAATAAATATCGGGATTTCTTTATTATTTACAGGGTTGATAGCGGTGAGACCGTCTAATTTTACGCCTGTCTTTTCTTTTGAAAGTTCAGTTCTTTCAAATTCTGACTTTTTAGCAGCCTCTTGCTGATATGCACGAACTTCGTCGATGTTTTTGATTTTGTCGGCGTGACGAGAAAGAATCTCGTGTTCAGGAGATACAACCATATATGTTGCGCCGAAGAGTGTATCTGCGCGTGTTGTATAAACTGTCAATATATCATCAATGCCTGAAACTTTAAAGTCAACTTCTGCGCCTTCTGATTTGCCGATCCAGTTTTTCTGCTGTGTTTTAACTTTTTCGATATAGTCGAGTCCTTCTAAATCTGAAATAAGGCGTTCTGCGTATTCTGTGATCTTTAACATCCACTGGCTTTTGTTTTTCTGAACAACTTCACTGCCACAACGTTCACAAACACCATTTACAACTTCTTCGTTAGCAAGGCCTACTTTACAGCTTGTGCACCAGTTTATGGGCATTTCCTGTTTGTAAGCAAGACCTTTCTTAAAGAGTTGTAAGAAAATCCACTGTGTCCACTTGTAATATCTGGGGTCTGTTGTAGAAACTTCTTTTGTCCAGTCAAAAGAAAAACCGATGCTCTGTAACTGGCGTTTGAAGTTTGCGATATTGTTTTCTGTAACGATTGCAGGGTGGATTTTATTTTTGATAGCAAAGTTTTCGGTAGGCAAACCGAAAGCATCCCAACCCATAGGATATAAAACGTTATAGCCTTCTAATCTTTTCTTTCTTGCGATGATATCAAGTGCTGTGTAGCTTCTGGGGTGACCAACGTGAAGACCCTGACCTGAGGGATAAGGGAATTCTACAAGACCGTAGAATTTGGGTAATGTAAGATCGTCACTAGCTTTGAATGTGTTTTCAGAATACCATTTGTCCTGCCATTTTTTTTCGATTTGTTTGTAATTATATTCCATTTTGAACCTCCGATTAGTCGAGTATTGTTTTTATGTCAATGTCAATAGCGTCGCTCCACAGTTTATCAAGTCCGTAGAACTCACGCATTTCTTTATAAAAGATGTGAATGATAACATCGCCGAAATCAAGCAGCAGCCATTCGGTGCCGCCTCGACCTTCACGGGATGTGGGGTGGATTCCAACTTTTGCAAATTCGTCTTCTAAGTAATCAGCCAGTGCTTTTACCAATGTAGAAGAGCTTGCCGAGCAAATTACAAAGTAATCTGCTAAAATTGTAAGGTCAGATACTTTTAATAAGCTTATGTCATCTGCCTTCTTTTTATCTAAAACCCTGACTGCCAGGGATGCTTTTTCAAATGAATTTTCGTGTTCCATTATATTTTCCTCCTTACGAAGTTTTTCTCGTATATATCGCTCTGCATCTATGGTCTGACTATGAAGAATGTGTCCGCGTCTGTTAGTGTGGGCGATGGTAAGCCCGAAACCGAATAGTAACGCACGGTCAAGATTTTCAAAGCAGAGTTTTCTGAGTTCTGTCAGACCGTTAAACTCTTTTCTGTTTGGCTCGATGATGTCTGAAAGATAAAGAATTTTCTCCATCACACTCATATCAGGTTTTCCCAATGTGTGATAGCGGATGGCGTCTAAAATTTCTGTGTCCTTAATGCCAAATTCGTGCTCTGCCAGGTATGCTCCCAACTCTGCATGCAAAAGTCCCAATTCTTTTTCCTTGACTTCGTCTAAAGGGATTTGGAATTCTTTGCACATTGCCAACTGTTCTGTGTGGGGAATCTGCTTTGCACAGTCATGAAGTAGTGCTGCTATTTCTGTTTTTTCTTCATCGGCACCGAACAATCGTGCCATTTTTACTGCCGTTTCCACAACACCAAGTGAATGTGTGTATCTGTGGTCGGTGAGTATAGTTTTTAATTTTTCAGTTATCTGCTGTTTAGTCATACTGACTCCTTAAGCACGTGAGGGTTGAACCCCGCATGCCTTAAACTTGTTAAATTTTAATTCTTTTAATTTGTCGTCCTCGAAAGGCGACAGCCTATCTTCGTCCTTCGCATTAAAATTATTATAAATTTTCCTGCGTTTAAGGT
>JAZOSI010000091.1:0-2316 GCA_045657065.1 Congzhengia sp.
CTATCAACGGCGGTGTTGACTTTGTATCTCGTGAACAGGTTGGTCCTGCGTACGCACCTATTACAGGGGACTACCTTGATTACGATGAAGTAATGAAAAAGTATGTAGTAATGCTTGACTGGCTTGCAGAATTATATGTAAATACATTAAATCTCATTCACTATATGCACGATAAATACAACTATGAAGCAACAGAAATGGCGCTTATCGACACAAACCTCCGCCGTACTTTTGCTACCGGTATTGCAGGTTTTTCACATGTTGTTGATTCACTTAGTGCTATCAAGCATACACGCGTTAAAATAGAACGCGACGAATCAGGATTTGCAGTAAACTACGTTCCTGAGGGCGATTTCCCCCGTTATGGAAATGATGATGACCGTGCAGACGATATCGCAGTATGGTTATTAAAAACATTTATTGATATGGTTAAAAAGCATCACACATACAGAGATGCTGAACCCACCACATCAATTCTTACCATCACATCAAATGTTGTGTACGGTAAATATACAGGTGCTTTACCTGACGGTCGTCCCGGCGGCACACCTTTGGCGCCCGGAGCTAACCCGTCATACGGCGCTGAAAAGAACGGCCTTTTGGCATCACTCAATTCACTTACAAAGCTTCCTTACGAATGGGCACTTGACGGTATTTCAAATACACAGACAATAAGCCCCGATGCTTTGGGACATAGTGATGATGAAAGAGCAGAAAATTTAGTAAATGTTTTAGACGGATACTTCGATCAGGGCGCACACCACTTGAATGTAAATGTTTTCGGCAAAGAAAAACTTTTAGATGCAATGGAACACCCCGAAAAAGAAGAGTATGCGAACTTTACAATTCGTGTATCTGGCTACGCAGTTAAATTTATCGATTTAACACGCGAACAGCAGATGGATGTAATTTCACGTACCTGCCACGAATCAATGTAATACACGTGCCTTATTCGAAAGAATAGGGCACTACTTTTATCGAAAGGAGAACTGCCATGACGGGCTATTTGCATTCTGTTGAAACCTTCGGTTCTGTAGACGGACCTGGCGTCAGATTTGTTGCATTTTTGTCGGGATGTGCTATGAGATGTAAATTCTGCCATAACCCTGATACATGGCAGATGACAGGCGAAAAAATAGAAGCCGATGACCTTTTGAAAAGAGCACTCCGATATAAAGCATACTGGAAAAACAACGGTGGCATTACCGTTTCCGGCGGTGAACCCATGTTACAATGTGAATTTGTGACAGAATTTTTCCGACTTGCCAAAAAGCAAGGAATTCATACAACTCTTGATACATCAGGTCAACCTTGGAATGAAAACGATGAGAAGTTTTCGGAACTTTTGGAAGTTACAGACCTTGTGATTTTAGATATCAAAGAAACAGATGACGAGGCTCATAAAAATCTTACGGGACATACAAATAAAAACATCATAGAATTTGCACATCACTTGTCAGATATTGGAAAACCAATGTGGATAAGACATGTTTTAGTTCCCGGATTAACCGATAGCGAAAAATCTCTGAAAGAACTCAAACAGCTTATAAATGACTTAAAGACGGTGGAAAAAGTAGAAATACTTCCATACCACACATTTGGCGTTCAAAAATGGGAAAAATTAGGAATGGAATACGAATTAAAAGATATAAAACCACCTACAAAAGAAGAAACGGACAAGGCAGAAAAAATCCTGAAAGAATAAAGGAAGTGTTTTTATGTATAACAAAATTATGTTAATAAACGGTCCCAATCTTAATATGCTGGGTATTCGCCAACCTGAAATCTATGGAACAGATACATTAAAAGATATTGAAAATCTGGTAACAGATGAAGCAAAAAAATACGGCTTTGATGTTGAGTGCTTTCAGTCAAATTGCGAAGGCGAGATAATAGACTGTATTCAGTCCTGCTATCAGACAAAAGATGCTATTATCTTAAATGCAGGCGCGTACACGCATTACAGTTATGCTATGCGGGATGCGATTTCCTCTGTTATGTTACCTGTTGCGGAAGTGCACATATCAGATATACACGCAAGAGAAGAATTCCGCCATACATCTGTAATTGAACCTGTGTGTGCTTTTCAGATTTGTGGACACGGAATAAATGGTTACGTAGAAGCATTTCACAAATTAAAAGATGAATTTATAAAATAAAAAAGAACGGTAATTTTGATATGCACCCCAAAAGTTAGACACTTTTGGAGGTGCATATTTTTATGAGTAAAACAGGAAAGAAATATCAAAAGTATAGCGCAGAATTCAAATTATGTGTTATAATGGATATGCGTGAACACCATCTAGGGTTATTAGA
>JAZOSI010000092.1:0-11930 GCA_045657065.1 Congzhengia sp.
CTTTAATCATATCGGGAAATTCTGCAGCTGCTTTTTCTGCCTCAAGTGATACGTCTCCGTCTGCTGTACAAACGATCGCCTTAACCTTGGCTGCTTTATATCTGTAATCAAAATCGTGTTCTACAAGCTGATTTGTTGCAGGGATTGCGATTGCACCAATCTTATGAAGTGCGAGCATACAGAACCAGAACTGATAGTGTCTCTTTAATACGAGCATTACGGTATCGCCTTTTTTGATACCGAGAGACTCAAAATAGTTGGCGGTTTTTGCTGAATATTTTTTCATATCGCTGAATGTGAATTTGCGGTCTGATTTGTCATTTCCAACCCACATCATAGCGAGTTTATCGGGGGCTTTCTGTGCGATAGCATCCACACAGTCAAATGCAAAGTTGAACTTGTCTTCGTTTTTGAATGTGATTCCGTTGAATACACCGTCTTCATCATAAGATGATTCAATGAATTTATCAGCAACGGTTTCTTTCTTTGCTTTGATTGCTTTGACCTTTTCAGCAATGTACGGTGCTTCCGGGTATTCTTCGCTTACCTGACCATTCTGAGGATTCAATACAACTGCGTGAAATTCGCAACCGCCCTCAGACACTGCAATCATTCCGTGGGGAATGATACTGTTATAGAAAATAGAATCTCCTTCGTTAAGGATTTCTACGTGATTTCCTACCTGAACCTTTAACGAACCTTTAACGATAACGTCAAATTCCTGGCCGTTATGTGAATCCAGTTTCAAGGGTTTGTTTTGTTCCTCTTCAAGATAAGGAAACTTTACTAAAAAAGGTTCTGCAAGTTTACCTTTGAATTTCGGAGCAAGGTTGTTATACACAACGCCGTGTTTTTTTACGATTTTTAATCCTTCGCCTTTTCTTGTGATAGCAAAAGATGTGAGGTTTGTGCTTGTTCCTTCTAAAATATCAACGACTTCAACACCGCACGCTTTTGCACATTTATATATAAATGTAAAGCTAAAGTCTGTTTCTCCCTCTTCCAAAACCTTGTACTCCTCAGCCGTTACGCCTGTGAGATGTGCAAGCTCTTCCTGGGTATAACCCTTTGCTTCACGCAGGTCTTTGATTCTGCCTGCTACTTCCTTTAAACTGTAATCCATTGTTTTTGTCTCCTTTCATTTCGCGACTTTTCGACTATACGAACTTGAATAAAACAAAAAAGCCCGTCTCAAAATAAACTTTTGAGACGAGCTGATAAACCCGCGGTACCACTCAAATTACGAAAAATAAATTTCGTCACTTACCAGGCTCTAACAAGCCTTTTGCCTTAACGCAGCAATACGGAAGGAGTCTACTAAGCATACACCTTTCGGTCCTCCGACTCAGAGGTGATAAGTCATTGGAAAGTTCCACCATTGCCTCGCACCAACCGGCAACTCTCTCCAGGCTCACAATCCGACCGTCCTCGTCACAGTCTTTTTTGTGATATTCAAATTTGTGATATATTATATTCTACATTTTTTGATTTGTCAATAGTTTTTACGAAAGTTTTTTACTCTATACCAAATAGCTTGGCTGTATTGTTATAAAGAATATCCTTTCGCTGTTTTTCTGTGAGCTCTATCTTCATAAACCTTTCAAGTTCCTCTTTCGGTTCCCACATGGGATAATCCGTGCCGAACAACACACGCTTTGTGCCGTACGCCATTATGAGCTCTTTTCCCTTTTCTGGCGTCATAGCATAAAGCGACGAAGAACAATCAACATAGAAATTTTTATACTTACTAAGCTTTTCAGTTGCCTCTTCCCAGATAGACCAACCGCCAAAATGAGCACCTATAACCGTTAAATCTTTATAAATATCCAGAATAGGCACCATTCTGTTTGGATTTGAAAAATCATAACGATGGTCGCCCGTATGAACAAGAATCGGCAACCTGCCTTCACAAAGCTCGTAGATTTTTAACATACGGTAGTCATCTATTTTGAACTTCTGTATGTCGGGATGTAGCTTTACGCCTTTTAAACCAAGTCTTATTATTTCATTGACATCTGACTCAATGTCCTGACTGTCAGGATGAAGAGTTCCTAAACCTGTAAATTTACCGCCTCCTTGGGCAACTGATTCTGCAATAAAATTATTTATGCTCGAAACCTGTTTGGGCGTTGTAGCAACGGATTGAACCAGAAAATGTTCTATCCCGGCTTTTTCACCGTGCTCTAAAAGGGTGGATATTTTACCGTCGAGGCACATAGGAATATCATAAAATACTCCTGTACTGTTTGCTGCCTTCTGGGCAATTTTGTCAGGATATATATGGCAATGAGCGTCAATTATTCTGTATTTTTTCATATTGTTCATCGCCTTTCAAGTCTTATTTCTTCAAACCTAATTTTTCGGCAGAAATATCGCGCATTTTATACTTTAATATTTTACCTGCCGCGTTCATCGGAAATTCATCCACAAACATAAAATATTTCGGCACTTTATGTCTTGCAATAGACGCATTACCAAATTCACGCATTTCGTTTTCATCGGATTTTTCGCCCTTGTGAAGAATTATCCATGCACAACATTCCTCACCGTATCTTTCGTCAGGAACACCAATTACCTGAACGTCACGGGCTTTGGGATTTGTAAGATAAAATTCTTCAATTTCTCTGGGGTATAAGTTTTCACCGCCACGGATAATCATATCCTTAAGACGACCAGTTACTTTATAGTAGCCATCGGGCGTTCTCATACAGATATCACCTGAATGAAGCCATCCGTCAGCATCTATTGCCTGGGCGGTTGCTTCGGGCATTTTGTAATATCCCTTCATAATATTAAAACCACGGGCTACAAATTCACCGCTTTCGCCGTCAGGAAGTTCTTCACCTGTTTCGGGGTCAATTATCTTACATTCAACACCAGGAAAAGCACTTCCTACAGTTTCAACACGATGGTCAATATCTTCATTGACTTCGCCCATTGTACAACCGGGTGACGCCTCAGTCTGACCATATACGGAAATAATTTCTCGCATATTCATTTCGTCTGCCGCACGGCGCATTAAATCTGCAGGGCAGTTTGCACCTGCCATAATGCCCGTTCTCATATATGAAAAGTCTGTTTTTGCAAAATCAGGATGTGAAAACATCGCAATAAACATAGTAGGTACGCCGTTAAAGCAAGTAATATGTTCATCATTTACACAGGCAAGCGAAGATTTAGGTGAAAAGTACGGTATGGGATAAAGTGTTCCGCCGTGTGTCATTGTTGACGTCATAGAAAGTACCATACCAAAGCAATGGAACATAGGAACCTGAATCATCATACGGTCTGCCGTTGACAAATCCATTCTGTCGCCAATAGTTTTACCGTTGTTGACAATGTTTCTGTGGGTAAGCATAACACCTTTGGGGAATCCCGTTGTACCTGATGTGTACTGCATATTACATACATCGTCAGGCTTAACCTGCGATGCACGGCGTCTTACTTCTTCGCGGGGAATGAGAGAAGCTCGTGAAAGCATCTGATCCCATTCAAGACAACCCGGCATCGAAAATCCCACCGTTACAACATTGCGAAGGAACGGAAGATTTTTGGAATACAGAGGCTTTCCAGGTTCAAGTGTTTCAAGTTCAGGACAAAGTTCCTGTATAATTTCTTTATAATTTATATCCTTACACTCTTCAATCATAACAAGTGTATGAGTGTCGGACTGTTTTAACAAATATTCTATTTCGTGGATTTTGTATGCAGTATTTACTGTAACCAAAACAGCACCAATTTTTGTTGTTGCCCAGAAAGTGATATACCACTGGGGTACATTGGTTGCCCAGACTGCAACATGGTCACCGCTCTTTACACCTAACGAGATAAGTGCTGCCGCACATTCATCTACATCACGACGAAACTGCTCGTATGTTCTTGTGTAATCAAGGGTAGGATATTTGAACGCATACTGGTCAGGGTATGTTTCTGCCATTGTATCTAAAACATCAGAAAAAGTAGCATCGATAACATCGTACTTTTTCCATACAAAAGTACCTGTCTTGTCTCTGTTGTAGTATGCGTGATCGTATGATTTTTTCTCACGGTTAAATGCTGAAATATAGTTTGCAAAATGTGTTAAAACTATGTCTGCATCGTTTATTTCTTCATTCCATGCAACACAGATGTAACCTTCATAATTAAGTGAAGAAAGTGCATTGATAAGTTTTGCGACATCAAGCTCGCCTTCACCGATAAGCACGGTATGCCCGTCCTTCATATCGCCAAGACGAACATACTTTATGTATGCGCCTAAGGTTTTGATTGTGGCTTCAGATGTTTCGCCCGCACCAAAATATGTGCCTCTTACATTCCAGGAAGCACCGATTGCAGCAGTCGAAAAATGATTGATTATATCAATTACATTTTCAGTATTTGAAAGATATCCTACTGTTTCAAACAAAATATTTACATCAGATGCCTCTGCGCGTTTGATTGCATCGATAAGTTTTTCGTCTAAAACATCATAAGAAACCTTATCTTCGAGGCGAACAATAACATTAGAAATTCCAGCTGCCGCAGCCATATCAACATATTTAACAACTAAATCTTTTGTTGTTTCTTCTTTTTCTAGTGATTCGGGCATACGAAGGGCAGATACTGTAAGATTTCTGTTCACAAGCTTTCTCTTTGCATCTGCAATTCTGTCACGCCTTAAGATGCTGTCGTGATGTCCGCTTCTTTCTTTTATCGCATCATATATTTCAAAGCCCTCAAATCCGTAGTCATAGGCGTAACGACAAGTTTCAAGAAAGGAAGCACGACTTACATTCTTGGTTGAAAATACTATCTTCATATTACGCCTCCTCAAACACTATTTTATTAAGCGCATTTATATACGCTCTGATGCTGGCTGCCACAATATCAGTTGATGTGCCGTTTCCTGAATAGAGTTTACCGTTATTGCGAAGTCTTACCAGAGCTGATCCCAGCGCTTCTTTTCCTTCCGTTACAGATTGAACCTGAAAATCGTCAAGTTCGTAGTGATGTCCTATACACTGCTCAATTGCGCGGAATGCAGAATCAATGGGGCCATCTCCATCGCTTACGCCGCAGATGATTTCGTCATTGCACTTTAATGTAACCTGTGACATAGAGCTTGAAACATTACTGCTGGTAGTTGTGTACGCTTCAAAATGGTATGTTGATGGAGCCTGCATAGCAGAGCTTGCAACCAAAGCTTCAAATTCCTTGGCCCCAACAGCACCTTTCTTTTCGCATACAGACATAAGTGCTTTATATACATTTCCGATATCTGAATCCGAAAGCTCATATCCCAGAACTTCGGCAGCCTGGGTAACAGTCGCCATAGAAGAATCAGAATCGAGTAAGATCTTTTTCTTGTCGCTTACTTTTTTCTCATTTTCATAAGATTCGTGGTTGATTTTCGCGCGCATATCGTCAATACTTGAGTGAATCTTGGTTTTGTCAAGTCTGAGTTCAGCATCAATCTGTGTACCGCAAGCACTGATTGCATCAGAAATTTCGCCGGCTAAGAGCACATCTTTTCCTACCATAGCGCATTTTAAACCGTCTGCGCCTTTTGTAATTGCCGCAAAAGCTGACGCCACACCCATATTGATGCGGTCAGAAACCTGAACATATACAGGTATGTTTACTGCACTTTTTACTTTTTCTACCAATGTTGCTATTTCGTCAGGAGTTGACACACCTGCATTATCGCAAACAGTAATAATGCCTGCACCATTTTCTTCGGCTTTCTTTGCCGCTGAAATAAGAAACTCTTCGTCTGCTCTTGTTGCATCGAGGGCCGAAAATTCCACATCATCACAAAAAGATTTTGCTGTCTTTGTAAGCTCGGCAATTTTTTCAAGCATTGCTGCCTGTTTTACGTGGTATGTATATTCCATCTGGATAGTTGATACGGGAACTTCAACCTGAAGGCGGGGGTGGCGTGCCTCTTTTACGCATTCCCAGGAAGCTGCAACTTCTTCCTTGTTGAAGCCTACTGGAATTGCAAGAGTAGCCCCCTGCACATTATGTGCTATAGTTTTATAGATAATTGTGTCTTCACGAAGATTTTTAACAGGCGGTAAATCAATAACATCTGCACCTAATTGGTCAGCATAATTTGCTATTGCTGACTTTTCACGGAATAAAAGTGAAACCTCACGTTCCTCCGAAAGTTTTTTAAGTGTAATGTCTGTAATGTTGATTTTTCTCATTTTGAAGACTCCTTCCAAACTTTAGTATATAGATGCGGCTCGTATTATCAAAAAAACGTTCCCATCTCTCTGATGATTCAAAGAGACGAAAACGTTAAAATTTCCGCGGTACCACTCTTCTTCATCCTGATAAGGATGCCCTTTAGATGCAATCACATCTTTACTCTGTTACGGGAGTTCCCGTCTGCCACTACTTGAAACTTTCATAGCAGCCACTCCGCGGTGAGTTCTGCAAACCTTTTCCAATGTCTCGCACCACCCGACATTTCTCTCAAGGTAAAAGTATTTACGTACTACTCCGCATCACAGCGTTTAAACTTAAAATGTATTTTATCACAGGTGGTTTTTATTGTCAATACTTTTTTGATTGAATTTTCCCTCAAATAATGTTATGATATAAATATAAATTCAGAAAGGAAATGAAGATTATGGAATTTGAAAAATTGATTTCTGAAAGATACTCTGTAAGAAAGTTCAGACCTGAGCACTTAAAAAAAGAAGATATAGAAAAGATACTCTCAGCAGGTCACTTAGCACCTACAGGGTGTAATTTTCAGCCCCAGAGGATTCTTGTGTTGAATACAGATGAGTCAATGAAAAAATTAAAAAAATGCACCAAATGTCACTTTGACGCGCCATGTGCTATGCTTATATGTTGTAATAAAAATGAGAGTTGGGTAAGAAAATACGATGGCGCAATGTCGGCACCTGTTGATGCGGCAATCGTTACAACGCATCTTATGCTTCAAGCTCATAATATTGGCGTAGGCTCCTGCTGGGTTATGCACTTTGACCCTGAGGCGATGAAAAATGCCTACAACATCCCTGAAAATATCGAACCAATCGCTCTTCTTGTGATGGGTTATCCCGACGATATGGCAACTCCCCACGAATTTCACTTAAAATTCAGACCTATTGATGAAACTGTTATATACGAAAGTTTTTAAAAATAAAACCGTGGCAAATGAAGTGAACCCCAAAGTTTAGACACTTTTGGGGTGCATATCATAAGCCACGGTTTTTTTATCTTTTAACAACTACAATTCCATAAACTATACTTACAATCGTATAAGGGATCAAAAGAATAAGCCATATCACAGATGCTATGGGCGGTAAGAATATGCTCACCAACGCAAGCAGTCCTAAAATTACTGTTTCAATACCAATAAATCTATTGATTTTTCGTGCTTTTTCGGTATTTAAATCATAATTTTTTATATAATCAAACTTCGGCAGGTAATTGCCTATTACCAGAAAAACCACACCTACTATAGTCATTGCAACGCGTCTTATATCAAGGTTCCAACCAAGTCCGTAACCAAGCGTTACTATCTGCAAAATTATACACATAACAGGTATAATCAATTTTGTGGCGGTGGTGAATTTTTTGCGTTCGCCGTGATGATGTGCGTTTATGTCGTTTATAAAACAACAGAGAAACTGAAGTAACGCCATCATAACAGGAAGTCCGAATACCACAAAGGGTTTACTTGCAAAATTGTCAGGCTCGTTATACATATTAAAATGAATTGCCATCGTGTCGGGAAGTTGATTCCAAAGAGCCAACCCTAAAAGAATGGGCAAAAGGCAAACCAATGCCGTTATTAAATATGCTTTCCATTTCATAAATTTCATTTTTTATCGCCTCCAAGATTATAAATCCATTTTATTACTTCTTCAAATACTGATGTATTCAATTCATAGTATATGAAATTTTTGTACTTTTCTTCGGCTATTAAATCTGCGTCCTTTAGTTTCGACAAGTGATAAGAAACCGTAGCACCTGTTAAGTTGAACTGTTCTGCTATTTCTCCTGCTGATTTTCTGCCTGACTTTAACATTGATAAAATGTCGCGTCTCACGGGATCGGATATTGCTTTTAGTGTTTCATTCATTCCCATAGTGCCACCTCCTATTTAGATGTTTTTCTAAATAGATTATAACATCTGTTTTTTTGTTTGTCAATATCTATTTAGAAAAATATCTAAATACTTTCAAATAAAAAAGAAGTGACCCTCGATTACCTTTAGCATGATAATCGGGGGTCACTTCTGTTGATTCTTAATATCTAGCATATGGTTAACCTCTCTTTCTTAGTCTGTCTTTTGCTCTGTGATACACTTAAGTTTAACACAAAATCTTTTCTCTAAGTGAGTTACCTTATGTTTTAATCTGTATACTTTACAAAAGACGCTCTTCCTGACCTGTAATGAAATATCGGGGATTTGCTATCTATGTCAAATTAATCTCTGTAATATTTATTTTTTCATTACAAGTCAAATTCAAATTCTCATTGGACTCTCCTGCCTTTCTGTTCTTTGATTACATTTTAGCATATATTCATTTTCTGTTCAATTGACATTTTAGCAAAAATATTTTGTTATTTTTTGTATAAAACGCAGATTTTTCTGTTTTATACAAAGTTTTTCTTTACAAACAGAATTTATTTTGGTATAATGGAGATGTTGGGGCAAGAAATTGTCCTTTTTAAAATTATCTTATGAAAGGAAATCCCAAAATGATAATCGGAACAACTAAAGAATTAAAAAACCACGAGTACCGTGTAGGTATGACACCCGATAACGCAGCGGTATATGTAAAAGACGGTCATACCGTATATGTTGAAACAGGCGCTGGTGCAGGTGTAGGCTTTACAGATGAAATGTACGAATCCGCTGGTGCAATAATTTTAGATACTCCAAAAGAAGTTTTTGACAAAGCTGATATGATAATCAAAGTAAAAGAACCTGAAGAATGTGAATTCCAATATTTCCGAGAAGGACAGATTTTATTTACTTATCTTCACCTTGCTCCAAATCCTACACTTTGTGAATTTTTGATGGAGCGTGGCGTAAAAGCCGTAGCATATGAAACAATTAAAGATAAAGAAGGAAATCTTCCCTGTCTTCGTCCTATGAGCCAGATTGCAGGACGCTTAAGTATTCAGGAAGGTGCAAAATATCTTGAAAAAACTTTTGGTGGTCGCGGCGTCCTGCTCGGTGGCGTTCCCGGAGTTGAGCGAGGAAAAATCGCAATCATCGGTGGTGGCATCGCAGGAACATACGCTGCAAAGGCAGCTGTGGGTATTGATGCTCAGGTTACACTTTTAGACATTGATATGAATCGTCTTACTTATCTGGAAGATGTGTTCGGTGCATCTGTTACAACTCTTTACAGTACAGAAGCAAACATAGAAAAAACATTAAAGGAAGCAGACTTAGTTATCGGCTCAGTGCTTATTCCCGGCGGAAAAACTCCGAAATTAGTAAGAAAAGAACATTTAAAACTTATGAAACCCGGTGCGGTCATTGTTGATATTGCAATCGACCAGGGTGGTTGCTGTGAAACATCACGAGTTACTACACACGATGACCCCATATATATAGAAGACGGCGTAGTGCATTACTGTGTAGGAAATATGCCCGGTGCAGTTCCTTATACATCTACAATCGCACTTACCAATACAACTTTGAAATACGCTCGTCTCATTGCAAATAATGGTCTTGAAAAAGCAATCGAGCTTGATACAGGACTTGCAGAGGGCGTAAACATATACAATCATAAATGTACCAACAAAAGCGTGGCAGAAAGCCTCGCGTTGGAATATACATCTCTTATTTCCATTATTTAAAAAATAAGCGGACTTGATTTAATCAAGTCCGCTTATTTCTTTTAGTTTCTTTCGTGATGTGCGCCAGTCGGGATATATTTTTTCTAATTCTTTATAGAATTTATCCGAGTGGTTCGCCTGCGAAAAGTGCGTAAATTCGTGCCACACCACATACTCAACACACTCAATCGGTGCATAAATCAGTTGTGTATTAAACGTAAGTATACCTTTTACCGTATGGCAACTTCCCCAACGGGTTTTCATTTTACGAAATTTTATCACGGGGTATTTTATGCCATATTTTTCGTAATATGGATATGCCTTTTCACAAAGAGCTATTATCAAGTTTTTTAGTTCTTCTTCGGTACAGTATTTTATATTTTCTTTTTGTTCTTTGTTTTTGTACTTGTCGATTGCTTTTAATATAAAATCCTGCTTCGATATTAAAAATTCTTCAATAAATGCGATTTTTACTCTTTTGTTAGCTGAAACCATTACCCTGCCGTCAGGGTAAATTCGCAGGTTTATATTTTTTACATTTTTTATGGTTAATTCGTATTCGACTTTCTTGTTTTTTAATGTTATTTCTCTTATCATAACACTATATAATCACTGTCTAGCAGAATAGTGAACGGTCCGTCATTTGTGAGCGATACTTTCATATCTGCGCCAAATATTCCTGATTGAGTGTTTTTAAAAAGTTCACGGCAGCGAGCGAGCACATATTCGTACATCTCATTTGCAAAATCAGGCGCTCCTGCACCAATAAAGCTGGGGCGGTTTCCTTTTTTGCAGTCAGCATAAAGCGTAAACTGTGAAACAACTAAAACTTCCCCGTCTACCTGATCGATGGAGAGATTTGTCTTGCCGTTTTCGTCTTCAAAAATCCTGAGGCGTGATACCTTCTCTATCATTTTATCGGCAATTTCTTTTGTGTCGGTATCAGCCACACCCAAAAGTAAAACGTAGCCTTTGCCAATTTGTCCGTTTATTTTTCCGTCTATCGTAACATGAGCTTCTGTTACTCTTTGCAGTACTATTTTCATTACTTTTTCTCCGTTTAAATCAATGTTTTATATTTAAATTGTACCACAAAAAAAATGCAATGGCAACAATAATGTTGCCATTGCTTGACGCTAATTTCTTTCAACAATATTATTTTGTGATTTTACTATACATCCTCCAGGAAAAACTCCTCTTAGTGCATTAAGGGGATACACTGAAGTGTTTTTACCGATTACTGTTCCGGGATTTAACACACAACCACAACCTATATCAGCGTTGTCAGCAAGGATGCCGCCAATTTTACGAAGTCCCGTTTCGTATTCTTTATCACCGTGAATTACTACGGCTTTTCCATCTGTTTTAAGATTTGAACAAATAGAGCCTGCACCCATGTGAGCTTTGTTTCCAAGAACAGAATCGCCTACATAATTATAGTGCGGAACCTGAACTTTTTCCAGTAAAACACAGTTTTTCAGTTCAGATGAGTTACCTATAACACAGTTTGCTCCCGTAATTACAGAGCCCCTTATAAAAGCGCCAGGACGGATTTCTGTTCCCTCGCCTATTATGGCAGGGCCTTCGATGGTTGTAGTAGGATAAATTTTTACATTTTTTCCTACATACACATTTTCTGCAATTTCTTCAAATCCGTCAAGTCCGTTTTCTATAAGTTTCAAGATATATTCTTTGATTTCAGGTAGAATTTCCCAAGGGTATTCGTGCTTTTCAAAAAGTTCCTTCAGATACGGGGTTTCACAATTGAATAATTCCTTTGTTTTTACTTTCTTATTCAACACCGTGTCCTCCTTTTAAGATTGCATCGACAATTATCTGTGCATACTCAACACACTTTTCTTCTTGTTCAGCCTCTATCATAACTCTTATTACAGGCTCAGTGCCACTCTGACGAAGGAGTGCTCTTCCCTTACCTGCGATAAGTTTTTCTACCTCTGCAAGACTTTCTAAAGCCGCCTTGTCTTTCAGTACCGCAGGTTTATCTTTTACTCTCACATTTTTCATATACTGAGGGTAAAGTTTAACGGGTGCTGCAAGTTCTGCTAAAGATAACTTTGAATCGCATATTTCTTCTGCAATCATAATTGCAGTTAAAATGCCATCGCCCGTAG
>JAZOSI010000093.1:0-5406 GCA_045657065.1 Congzhengia sp.
GCAGGACAGACAACTGGACTACTTGGATGACAACGATAAAGAAACGATAGATTTAATTGCTTCCATTGTTGATTTGAAGAGTACCGACAACCCGATGGGAATAGCTGATGCGATAATTGCCGGAAAAGAAAAGATACAAGAAACCTTAGATTTTCTTATTGAACTTGGATACTCCGAAGATGAATTAAAGGAACACTATAGTAAGAATATTGATGCGTTTGTTAAGGAGAAATCCGAAATAGAGAAAACGGTTGAATATTTTAAATTCATAGAACTGGATAACGAAACAATTAAAGAAATTCTTCTAACTGCTAATAAGATTGGTTTAGAAGAAACTAAAAAAAGAGTGGGCTTAGCACTCAACATATTTAATGACAAGAATTTCGTGTGTTTTCTCATACAAGAAAGAAATCTCTTTTACCCACATTACTATGTTGATCCTGTTGACTGTTTGAAAACAATTGCAATGGAACTGAATGTAGAAACAGCTCGTGTTCTATTGGAACAGGAAGAGATGTTCATCTATTACTGGAAGAACAAGGATTACAGAAAAGATTTTACTTACGGGCCACAATTTCAAGAAGCATTAAAAATACTTGAAAAATACAAACAGAATAAATAATTTAAATGGTATGATGTCGAAAGATATCATACCATTTTATATATGAAAAAAGTACAGCCGATTAAGCTGTACTTTCGGTGGTGCACCCGGGGAGACTTGAACTCCCATGCCCTTGCGAGCACATGGACCTGAACCATGCGCGTCTGCCAATTCCGCCACGGGTGCGAATATTAAATTTTAAGATGTTAGCATCTACACAAGCCGTTTTTTTGTTACTCCCTTAAAAAGGGTTCACGGACTTGAACCTGCATGAAATTGCTTTCACATGGACCTGAACCATGCGCGTCTGCCAATTCCGCCATACCTGCATATTAAATTATAACCTCGTAATTTTTACACGGGAGAGGTAATCCCGAGGAGGAGCAAAACCGCTTAATCCTCATATATGAAAACGGTTAAACCGATTTCAACAACTTTTCACAGAGTTGACGCGAGCAGAACCATGCGCGTCTGCCAATTCCGCCACGTCCGCATAAAGTGTATATTTAATTTAGTTTATTTTAAGGCGTCATCAACTAGACGTGCCCGCGAGACAGTTTGCGGTACCCGAAATCTAAAAGATTTCGACCGCTACACCTTCTCACACTCGCTGCATCTGCCACCGGCAGCATTCGTGTTCAAAGCTGCCAATTCCGCCATATCCGCTGAGTTATGTCAAATTTCGTCGACTTGTTCATTTTACCACACAAAATGACCTTTGTCAATTTTTATTTCGTATATCTTTTCTCACCAGATATTCATAAAATTCTAAAATCATACACTTAGCTTTTGGCTGAAATCTGTTCAAGTCAATTTCCTTTATATTTTCCGCTGTTTCATTGATTTTTTGCAATTCTCGAAGTTTGTTGTTTGTTTTTACCGAGAATGAAACCTCGCTTCTTCCCATAAGATAATCAATGCTCACATCAAAAAAATCCGCCACGGCACTGACTGTTTCGTTATCGGGCTGACGGTTTCCCAGTTCGTAGTTTGATATACAGCTTCTGGTGGTGTTGAGGATTTCAGCAAATTGCTCCTGGGTGTAGCCTTTTAATTTTCTTAAAAATCTTAACTTTTTTCCGAAGTTTTCTGTTGTCATAATATACGCTCCTTTTGTCTATAAAAAGTATATCAACTAATAATTTTCTTTTCAATATGTTTCACTCTATTCTACGAAATGTGACAAAGCGTCATTTTCTTGACAGAGTTTTGTATGAGTGGTAAAATAAAAATATGGAATATATTGTATCATTTGGGCAAAAAATAACCAAAAAGAATAATTACCCCGACACCGCAAATATAATAAACAAGCGGGAAAAACTCAAGGAGGAATTATGGATAGAAATATAATACTTGTTGGTTTTATGGGTACAGGCAAAACAACTGTCGGACGCCGTGTTGCCGGAAAACTCAATATGGATTTTTATGATACGGACGAATATATCAAAAAATGTGAAAATATGTCTGTTGCAGAAGTTCTTACGAAAAAGGGCAAAAAATATTTTGAAGGCGCACAGCGCTTTGCAGTACAGAATTTATGCGAAAATAGAAATTGCCTGATTGCGACGGGTGGCTCAACTCTGTCTGACGCTGTGTGCCAGAAAATGCTGTTTTCGGACAATCTCGTTGTGTGGCTTCGTGCAAAACCCGAAACCATCTGTGAAAACCTGAAAAACTCCTACAATAAAAGAGCAGAGCTTCAGGGAAAATCCACAGATGAAATAATCGAAATATTAAAAGAATACGAAAAAGATTACGAAAAAAGCCACATCATAATTGATGTAGATGAAAATACAAACCGTGATATTGATGCGGTTTGCGATAAAGTAGCACAAAAAATTATTGACTACACAAAGGAGAAATAAAAATGAACGATTGTATTTTTTGTAAAATTATAAAGGGAGAAATTCCCTCAAACAAAGTATATGAAGATGAACTTGTGTATGCTTTTCGTGACATAAACCCTGCAGCACCTGTGCATATTTTGATTATTCCAAAAGAGCATATCTGCTGCGCTAACAAGTTAGAAGACAGCCACAAGGAATTACTCGGTCACATCATCTTAACTGCTAAAAAAATTGCCGAAGCAGAAGGTATAGCGGATGACGGTTACAGAATAATCAATAACTGTGGAGAAAACGCAGGTCAGACAGTATTCCACTTGCATTTCCACTTGCTTGCAGGCGACAAATTCGGTGATTTAGTTTAAGGAGACAGATATGTTTAAAATAGGTTGCCACTTATCGGCATCAAAAGGTTTTATGGATATGGGGCGTGTTGCTGTGTCAATCGGCGCTAACACCTTTCAGTTTTTTACAAGAAACCCCAGAGGTGGCTCGGCAAAAGCATTAGACCCTGTTGATATTGAAAAATTCCTTGCATTTTCAAAAGAAAACGGAATAAACATAATTTTGGCTCACGCGCCTTATACTTTGAATATTTGTTCTGCCGATGCAGGTATCCGTGAATTTGCGCGCAACACTTTCAAAGATGATATCAGCCGTATGGAAGCAGTGCCCGGGAATTTGTACAATTTTCACCCAGGCAGTCATGTTGGACAAGGTGCAGATGTGGGAATAGAAATGATAGCGGACGCTTTAAATGAGATTTTGTACCCTGAAATGACCACTACTGTGCTATTGGAAACTATGTCAGGAAAAGGCTCCGAAGTGGGAAGAAATTTCGAAGAAATAAAGGCAATCATCGACCGCGTAGAGTTAAAGGACAAGCTTGGCGTATGTATGGACACATGCCATATTTACGATGCAGGCTATGACATTGTAAATGATTTGGACGGAGTGCTTCGTGAGTTTGATGAAGTTATCGGTATGGACCGCCTTCGTGCAATCCACATAAACGACTCGAAAAATCCCTTTGAAAGTCATAAGGACAGACACGAAGTAATAGGCGGTGGTTCTATTGGAACAGATGCTTTTAGTCGTATAATAAACCATCCGCAGCTTTCTGATTTGCCCTTCTATTTAGAAACACCCAACGAACTGGACGGCTACAAACAGGAAATCGAAATGCTTAAATCTTTAAGGAAATAATTTTTATGAAAGATAAATCATTGCTCAGACGACTAACTGAATATAGTATGACACCTTTTCATATGCCCGGTCACAAAAGAGCGATGAAAAAAAGCATAATCCCCTACGGTATAGATATTACCGAGGTAGAAGGATTTGACAATCTTCATAATATGCAGGGTGTCTTAAAGGACGTGGCAGATACGGCAAAAGGGATATATAAAGCGGTAGCAACCTTTCCTCTGGTAAACGGTTCTACCTGTGGAATACTTGCATCCATATACACTGCGACGCGAGAAAACAAAAAAATACTTATAGCGCGAAATTGCCACAAGTCAGTTTATAATGCAATAGAAATTTTAGGTCTTGATGTTCACTACATTATGCCTGATGCTGACGAGCATGGAGTTTTTGGTAAGATTACAGCAGATGATATAAAAGAAATACTTGATAAAGAAGAAATCGGCTGTGTAGTGATTACTTCGCCCACATACGAGGGTGTAATGTCTGATGTAGGTGCTATATATGAAGTGTGCAAGGAAAAAGGCGCGTACTTAATAGTTGACAGTGCCCACGGCGCGCATTTTTTTGAACATCTATCACCTTACTGCGATATGTGTGTTGTAAGTCTTCATAAGACTTTGCCCTCTCTTACCCAGACGGCACTCTTAAATGTATGTTCAGGAAGAGTTGATACAGATACGGTCCGCCACGCGCTTTCCATATTTGAAACATCAAGTCCCAGTTATGTGCTGCTCGCATCAATTGACGAGTGCTTGCGGTATATAAAGAAAAACAGAGAAGAGTTTTTAAGATTTTCAGAAAATCTCGATGCTTTTTATGAAAATTGCAAAAATTTCACCAACATAAAAGTAACTCACTATGACGATAAATCAAAAATCATCGTTTTAGGAAATGGAGAAAAAATCGCAAAAAGTCTGCGACACGAAAAAATCGAACCCGAAATGACAGCACCGTCATATGTTTTATTGATGGCAACCGTAAAAGACACAAAGAAAAGCCTTAATAAATTGTATAAGGCACTTATTAAAACAGATAAAACTATTGAAGAAATTGCGCCATTATGCCCGATACCTGATGAAATCCCCGAAAAGATACTCTCATCAAAAGACGCGCTATCTTCGTTGGGTGAGTTTTCAGACTTATCCGATTGTGAGGGAAAGGTAAGCCTTGAGTATATCTGGGCGTACCCACCGGGAGTACCGATTATTGTACCCGGAGAAGTAATTTCAGCAGAAATCATTTCTTATATAAAATCAAGAAACGATTTATACAGCACAAAAGGAAAATTGCCAAAAATATACATAAAGTAAAAAGACCGCCAAAGCGGTCTTTTTTGTGTTGTTTATTCAATAGGGTTTTCGGGTTCAGTTGGCATAACCATTGCTGCTACCAGATATATAATCAATCCTGTACCCCAAAAACAAGAAATAAGAACAGTACCCAAACGAACTAAAGTGGGATCAAAGCCAAGGTATTTGGCTACACCGCCACATACGCCGAAAAGTTTTTTATCAGTTGTAGATTTATAGAGTCTTTTCATAAATAACACCTCCGATAGTTACATAATATCATTTTTTGTCGGAATTGTCAATGATGGTAAGAAAATCATGCGCATAATCTTTCAAGGCTGTTTTAGTGCTAAACTTCTTGTTTGGTCACTCCGTGGGGCCCCTTTTTGTCGCGGCAAAAGGGGCGAAAACCGCTCGGGGGCATCGATGCCCCCGGACCCCCCCCCCCCCGCGTGCCCCCCGC